>CALGFH010000399.1 GCA_937881255.1 uncultured Actinomycetes bacterium | reverse complement strand
CCTCTCGGTCCTGCATGGCTTGTCGTCCGTAGGGGTTGTGGGGGTCGGCGGGGACGCCGAACTCGGGGTTGAGTCGGTCGAAGGCCTGCTCGGGGCCTCGGGTAGTGCCCTGAGCGCCGGTGATGCGCTGCTCACGCGCTTGGTGGCCGTGGGCGGCTTCCAGCTCCCGGGTGGGGTGGGCTGGGCTAGGGTTTGGACTACTGCCCATGGGACTCTTTCCTGCGGGTGGTGGGGGTGGGCGCGGGCTCAGGTTGGCGGCGGCACGCGCCCGCCCTCGAACAGGTCAGCCGGCCGGATGGCCGGCGGCGGCCAGGGTCACCCTTCTCCTTTGCCGGGCTGGCCGCCTGCCGAACACGCCAGCCAAACCCGCCCCACAAGGGGCGCTGGCGCGGATTCTCCAGCAGCAGACCGAGCATGCCGGCCTTCGCCGCGCCAGGGCGGCATCGAGCTGTGCGGGACGTGTTGACGCCTCCAGCCGGGCGTGGTACCAAACGTCGGATGTCTGTGTCGACCGGATCGTGAGGAGGGCCGTTGGCCGCGCCGCGTACGGAGACGGCCATCGCCAGGATCCGGGATCTGATCACCTCTGGGGAGCTTGCGCCTGGGTCGCGGCTGCCGCCCGAGCATGAGCTGGCCGCCCAGCTCGGCCTGTCGCGCAACACGGCCAGGGAGGCGGTGCGGGCCCTTGTGACCGCGCGGGTGCTCGACGTGCGCCGTGGCGACGGCACCTACGTCACCAGCCTCACTCCCGAGCTGCTGCTGGAGGGCGTCGGGGCCGCGGTGGAGTTGATGCGCGACGACGGGGTCCTGGAGGTGCTGGAGGTGCGGCGCTACCTGGAGCCGGCGGCGACCGCGCTGGCGGCCAGCCGCATCGACGCCGCCGGCCTGGGGGCGCTGCGGGCGACGATCGGGCGCATGCGCGAGGCCGGCGACGACGAGGAGTTCGTGGCCCAGGACGCCACCTTCCACGCCGGCGTGGCCGACGCGGCGGGCAACGGCACGCTGGCGTCGCTGCTGGCCGGGCTGTCCAGCCGGACCATGCGGGTGCGGGTGCTGCGGGCGATGACCGGCGCCGACGCCCTCCAGAGCACCATCGACCAGCACGAGGCGATCTACGCCGCCCTGGCCGCCGGCGACCCCAACCTCGCCCACGCGCTGGCCGTGCAGCACGTGGTTACGACCGAGAGCTGGCTGCGGCAGCTGGTGGCCGGCGAGCCCGACGGCGGCGGCGCCTAGCCGACGGTCCGGCATCCGGCGGCGCGCTATCTGGATGCGGTCCAGGCGGGCCCGTCCGGGAACCGGTACTGGGCAAGCGCGGCCGCGGTCATGGCGGCATAGCCGGGAGCCCGCGGGAGGCGGTAGCGGCCGGCGGTCACCAGCACCGGCTCGGTGAAGTGCTCGTGCAGGTGGTCGACGTACTCGATCATCCGCTCGTCGAGCGAGCCGCTCACGGCCACGAAGTCGAACGCCGACAGGTGCACGACTAGCTCGCACAGGCCGACCCCGCCGGCGTGGGGGCACACCGGCACCCCGAACTTCGCCGCCAGCAGCAGCACCGCCACCACCTCGTTGACCCCGGCGAGCCGGCAGGCGTCCACCTGGCAGGCGGCGACGGCGCCGGCCTGCAGGAGCTGCTTGAACATCACCCGGTTCTGCACGTGCTCGCCGGTCACCACCCGGACCGGGGCGATCGCGCGGGCGATGGCGGCGTGGCCGAGGACGTCGTCGGGGCTGGTCGGCTCCTCGATCCACCAGGGCCGGAAGCGGGCCAGCTCCCCCATCCAGCTGATCGCCTCGGGCACGCCCCAGACCTGGTTGGCGTCCAGCATGAGCCCCCGGTCGGGGCCGATGGCCTCGCGGGCGATGGCCAGGCGGCGCAGGTCGTCCTCGAGGGTGCCGCCGACTTTGAGCTTGAGATGGCTGAAGCCGGCGTCGATGGCCTCGCGGCAGCGCCGCCGCAGCTTCTCGTCGTCGTAGCCGAGCCAGCCGGCCGAGGTGGTGTAGGCCGGGTAGCCCTCGGCGGCCAGCAACGCCTCCCGCTCCGGCCTGGTCGCCGCCCGCTCCCGCAGCAGCGCCAGCGCCTCGTCCGGGGTGATCGCGTCGGTCAGGTAGCGGAAGTCGACCAGGTCGACGATCTCCTCCGGCGGGAGCTCGACCAGCAGCTTCCACAGCGGCTTGCCCCGGGCCTTGGCGTACAGGTCCCAGACGGCGTTGACCACCGCGGCCGTGGCCATGTGGACCACGCCCTTCTCCGGTCCCAGCCAGCGCAGCTGGCTGTCGCCGACCAGCCGGCGCCACAGGCCGCCCATGTCGGCGAACAGCTCCTCGGTCTTGGCGCCGACGACCGCGGGGGCCAGGGCACCGATGGCCTGCACGCACAGCTCGGTGCCGCGGCCGATGGTGAAGCAGAAGCCGTGGCCCTCCAGGCCGGGTTCGCTGGTGCGCAGGATCACGTAGGCGGCCGAGTAGTCGGGGTCGGGGTTCATGGCATCGGAGCCGTCGAGGTACCGGGAGGTGGGGAAGCGCACGTCGACGGTGTCGAAGCCGGTGATCTCGACCCCGGGCACGGTAGGCACCCGGCCCCTCAACCCTTGACCGCCCCGACGAGGAGCCCGCGCGAGACGACCCGCTCCAGCGCGATCGCCAGGGCGATGACGGGCAGGATCATGATCTGGATCAGCACCGACATGTACCACCACTGCGGTCCCCGGGTGGCGTTCTGGGCGGCCACCGTGAGCGGCATGGTCTGGGCGTCCGCGCTGGACAGGAACAGGGCCAGCAGGTACTCGTTCCAGGCGAACACGAGCACGATCAGGAAGGTGGCGACCAGCCCGGGCACCGACAGCGGCAGGGTGATCGAGCGGAACACCCGGAACGCGGACGCGCCGTCGACCACCGCGGCCTCCTCCAGCTCCCAGGGCAGCTTGTCGAAGTAGTCCCGCATCAGCCAGACGACGATCGGCAGGTTGGTAGCGGCGTAGGTGAGGATCAGCGCGGTCCGTGTGTCCAGGAGCCGGAGCTGCTGGAAGAGCACGTAGATCGGGATCACCACCGCGACCGGGGGCAGGATGCGCTGGGAGATGACCCAGAAGGCGAGGTCCCGGTTGGACAGCGCCCGGGTGAAGCGGCGGCCGACGGTGGCCGCCAGGAGCGCGAAGCAGGCCCCGGCGACGACCACGGCGACGGCCGGCGGCACACCCAGCCCGGCGGCCACGGCGGCCAGCAGCACGCAGCCGGCGAACAGCGCGATCACCCCGACGCGTGGCGCGTACGGGAAGCGGATGAGCGCGTAGGCGGCGGCCGATCCGAGCAGCAGGGCCAGCGCCGAGCTGCTGAGCGAGACCACCACGGTGTTGACGTACGGCCGCAAGGTGTCGCTCCGCAGATCCACGAGGATGTAGCGCCAGGCGTCCAGGGACGGCTCGAAGTCGACGAAGGGAAGATAAACCGGCCCGCTGTTGACGTGGATCGGCAGCTTGAACGAGGTGACCACCAGCCAGTACAGCGGGAACAGCACGACAAGGGCCCAGCCGCCCAGGACCAGGTACGCCGCCAGCTTCCCGGCCGGTGGCAGGTCCTTGACCGAGCGGCGTCGCAGCGGGTTCATCGGCTCATGGCTCCGCGACCCGCCGCCGCACCAGGTTCACGTAGGCCACCGCGGCCACGGTGACGATGAACAGCAGGGAGTAGGCGACCGCGGCCGACTGGCCGAGGTCCAGCGTCCGCCAGCGGATGTAGGCATGCAGGCTGAGGGACTCGGTGGCGGTCCCGGGGCCGCCGTTGGTGAGGATGTTGGGCAGGTCGATGATCTTGAAGGCCTCGATGAGGCGGATGAGGACAACCGTCGTGCACACCGGCAGGATCGCCGGCAGCGAAATGTGCCGGAAGATCTGCCAGCGGCTGGCGCCGTCGACCAACCCGGCCTCGACGGTGTCCTGGTCCTGGCCCTCCAGCGCGGCCAGCAGGACGATGAACATGAACGGCGTCCACTGCCAGATGTCGCCGACCATCACCGCGACACGCGCCCCCCAGGGGTCGTTGACCCAGGAGTAGTCGGTGAGCCCGACCGCCGCCCACAGCGGCTGCAGGGGCCCCTTGCCGGTGTCGGTCAGCATCCGGAACATGTAGGCGACGCCCACCGGGGTGATCATCATCGGCAGCAGGAACACCACCCGGAAGAACCGCTGGCCGGGGAGCCTCTGGGTGAGCAGGTAGGCGAGCCCCAACCCGAGCAGGAACTGCGCCGTGATCCCGACCAGCACGTAGATCACCGTCACGGCCGCGGTCCCCGGCCGCCCGCCGTCGGCCAGCACCGTCTGGACCAGCAGCCACATGGCACCCGCCGCGAGCAGGACGCCGAGGACGCGGAGGACCATCCCCGTCGGCGAGGCGCCGGCGCGCCAGGCGCGGTAGAGCCCCCAGCCCAGCAGTCCCAGGCCGGCGCCGAGTACCAGCCAGCCCAGCGGCGTCGGCGGCCGGGTCACCCCGAGGAAGTGACGCTGCTCACCGCCGAAATAGAGTTCACGGAAGTTGTCGAGGCCGATGAACCGGAACTCGAAGCCACCCCGCACCAGCTTCAGGCGCGACAGGCTGATGTACAGCGAGACGACCAGCGGGAAGATCGAGACGAACAGGATCGCCAGCAGCGCCGGCCAGATGAACGCGGCCCGCACCGCGAAGCTCGCCCCCAGCGAGGCCCGCGACCGTCTCCGAGTCTGGTCCTCGATGGCCGGGCCGGCCACGCGGCCCCGGCTCACCCTGGCGGCATTCATGGTTTAGACCGCCGGACGAGTATCGACGTCGCATTCACCAACGCTGCACCTCCTGGCGACCCTCCGCAGGCGCGTCGGGCATCCTCGTCCGGCGTTCTAGCGCTGGATGTTCAAGCTGTCGGCGTAGGCGGCCTTCTGCTCGTCGCGTCCCTCGTCGTTGGTGATCTTTTCCCAGCCCTGCTCGATCTGCTGCATCGCCTGGTCGCGGGTGATCTCACCGGCCAGGAACTGCGCCACCGCCGTGTCGAGCACCACGCCCTGGTACTGGGCGGACTTGGGGATCCGCAGGTCGAGGATCATGTTCGGGCTCTGCAGGCTGCTGCGGATGGCGCCAAGGTAGTTCTCGGCCGCCTCCTTGCTCATCCCGGCCTTCACCCACAGGTCGGTGTCCTCGAACTGCGAGGTCCGGTATGGGTTGAAGCCGGTCTTGCCGAGGGTCACGTCGACGTTGGACTGGGCCGGCGCGCTCATGTAGGAGAGGAAGTCGTAGGCGGCGTCCTTGACCTTCTGGTCGACCGCGGCGTTGATCGCGCCCGACCAGC
>CALGFH010000398.1 GCA_937881255.1 uncultured Actinomycetes bacterium | reverse complement strand
CCGGGGCTGTCCACAGCCCCACCCCAACCCCCACCCCAACCCCCACCATCACCCCAACCCCAACCACCACCACCACCACCACCACCCCCACCACCACCCCGACCTCCCCGACCTCCGTCGCGACCCGGCCGGCCTGCTTCGACCCTGCGAGTGGATTTGTCGACACGGCGATCTATCGCCGTGACGATCTGGGGCCGGGTGACCTCGTCGAGGGGCCGGCGGTGGTGGAGGAGTACGGGGCCACGGTCCCGCTCCACCCGGGGTTCCGGGCCGAGGTCGACCGCTTCGGCAACCTGGTCGTGACCCGGGGCGCCTCATGAGCGGGCCCAACCCGGTGACCCTGGAGATCGTGGAGGGGACGCTGGCCTCGATCGAGCGGGAGGTCGAGACCGCGATCGGGCGGACGGCCAGGTCGCCGATGATCCGCGACGCCCACGACTTCCGGGCCGGCATCCACGACGCCCGGCTGCGCAAGCTCACCGGGCGGTCCTACTCGGCCCTGGTCCACCCGGTGGCGCGGGACTTCCCGCTGGCCACGATGCGGCCCGGGGACGTGTTCTTCCACAACGACGTCTACCTGTCCGAGGGCGGCATCGGCCACCTGCCCGACCTGTGCGTCACCGTGCCGGTGTTCTCGGGCGGCCGGGTGGTCGCCTTCGTGCAGGCCTTCGGCCACCACGACGACATCGGCGGGGCCGTGCCCGGGTCGATGCCCTCCCACGCCACCAGCGTGTTCGAGGAGGGGCTGATGGTCCCCCCGATCCGGCTGTGGGACGCCGGCGTCCCCAACCGGGCCGCCCTGACCATCATGACCCGCAACTCGCGCATGCCCGACTCGCTGGCCGCCGACCTGGACGCCGAGTGCTCGGCCTGCCTGATGGGCGCCCGCCGCCTGGCCGAGCTGTTCGAGCGCTACGGCACGGCCACCGTGGAGGCCTGCTTCGACGCCATCGTCGAGGCGACCACCGAGGCCTTCCGGCGCGAGCTCCTGTCCCGGATCCCCGACGGCACCTGGGCCTGGGAGGACTACGCCGAGCACGACGGCGTCGACCCGCCCCGGCTGCACGCCCAGCGCATCACCCTGACCAAGACCTCCACCGACGGCGGCCGCCTGGTGCTCGACTTCACCGGCACCTCGCCCCAGGCCAAGGGCCCGATCAACCACTGCGGCGACTACGCCGACGGCAACTTCCTCAAGAAGTGGCTGGCCCCGATCCTGCGCAACCTGGCCGAGACGCCGGAGCGGGCGGCCGAGCTGGACGTCAACGAGGGCGTGGTCCCCCTGCTGGAGCTGCGCTTCCCGCCCAAGGGGACGCTGCTCACCCCGGTGTTCCCGGCCCCGACCAACGCCCGCACCTTCGTCATCCTGCGCCTGCTCGGGGTCCTGGCCGGGGTGCTGGCCAAGGCGACCGGGGGCGCCATGCCGGCCGACCAGGAGACGATCCGCTACACCGGGGTGTACGGCGACGACGCCGACGGGCGCCCCTACCTGATGCGGGAGGTGCTGGGCGGCGGGTCGGGCGGCCGGCCGTATGCCGACGGCGAGGACACCGTCCACGTGGTCCCCGACTCGCGCAACATCCCGGTCGAGTTCGCCGAGTCGCGCTGGCCGTTCCTGGTCGAGCGCCTCGGCCTGGCCGTCGACTCGGGCGGCCCCGGCCGCCACCGCGGCGGGCTCGGCTACGAGAAGCACATCCGCATGCTCCGCGACGCCCACTTCATGTCGATCGCCGACCGCTCGCTGCTGGCCTGCTGGGGGGTGGCCGGCGGCCGCGCCGGCCGGCCGTTCGAGGTGGTGATCGACCCCGGCGGCCCGGCCGAGCGGAGGGTGGACGCCCTGGCCGACGCCGAGCCGGTCCGGGCCGGCGAGGTCATCCGCATCCGCACCACCGGCGGCGGCGGCTGGGGCGACCCCCTGGACCGCCCGTATGCCGAGGTCGTGCTGGACGTCGCCTGGGGCAAGGTCAGCGCGGCCGGCGCCCGCGACGACTACGGCGTGGTCGTCAGCGGCGACCCGGACGACCCCGAGGTGGACGAGACAGCCTCCGACGCCCTCCGGGCGGCCCGGCGGTCGGCCAGGACCGGCGAGGAGCCGTTCTTCGACCGCGGCCCCGGCTACGCCGTGCTCGCCGGGCGGCCCTTCGCCGATATCGATCGATCAACCTGACAGGGTAGGCTGACCGCCATGGAGCGCAACGTCTACCTGACCGCGATCGAGCCGGGCAGCGGCAAGTCCGCGGTCGCCCTCGGGGTGATGGAGGCGCTGGCCTCCCTGGGCCGCGTCGGGTACTTCCGGCCGATCGTGGCCGGGGGCGAGCAGCCCGACAACGACATCGAGCTGATCCGGCGCCGCTACCGGCTCCCCCAGACCTACGAGGAGTCGTTCGGGGCGGTGGTCGACGACCTGCGGGCGATGAGCGACCGCGGCCAGTACGAGCAGCTGCTCAAGCGGATCCTGGAGGCCTACCGGCGGCTCGACGACACCACCGACCTCCTGCTGGTCGAGGGGAGCGACTTCAGCGAGGCCTCGCGGGCCCTCGAGTTCGACTTCAACGCCGATGTGGCCAACCACCTCGGCTGCCCGGTGCTGCTGGTGGTTCGGGGCAGCGACCGGTCGGTGGCGCGGGTGCTGGAGGTCGTGCAGCTGGCCCACGGGTCGCTCACCGGGCGCGGCTGCACCATCCTGGCCACCATCTGCAACCGGGTCAGCCCGGGGCTGGTCGGCGAGCTGCGCGACCGGGTCCAGGAGATGGTCGGCGACGAGCCGGCCTACGTCCTGCCCGAGGTGCCGGAGCTGGCCGCGCCCACCGTGGCCGAGGTCGCCAACGCGCTGGCCGCCGAGTTCCTGCGGCCGGTGCGCGGGGCCGAGGAGCCGAGCACCCGGCGCGAGGTCGGCCATGTGATCGTCGGGGCCATGAACCTGCCCCACTTCCTCGACCACATCAGCGACGGCGACATGATCATCACCCCCGGCGACCGGGCCGACCTGATCGTCGGCAGCCTGGCCTCCCGGTTCTCCGGCACCTACCCGAACATCGCCGGGCTGGTCCTGACCGGGGGGCTGGTCCCCGAGCCGTCGGTGCTCCGGCTGATCGACGGCCTGGGCGGCTCCGAGGTGCCCGTGCTGGCCACCGGGGCCGACACCTACCGGACGGCCGCCACCGTGGCCGGGGTGCGGGGGGTGCTCACCCCCGAGAGCGAGCGCAAGATCGCCGCCGCCCTCGGGGTGTTCAGCGAGCACGTCGACCGCCAGGGGCTGCTGGGCCGGATCGAGGTCACCCGCACCGAGCGGGTCACCCCGCTGATGTTCGAGCAGCGGCTGGTCGAGCGGGCCAAGGCCGACCGCCGCCACATCGTCCTCCCCGAGGGCGGCGACGACCGGGTGCTGCAGGCGGCCGAGCAGGTGCTGCTGCGCGGCATCGCCGACCTCACCGTGCTCGGCGACCCCGACGCCATCAAGCACCGGGGGGCCGCCCTCGGCCTGGAGCTGGACGGCCTCCAGATCGTCGACCCGCTCCGCTCGGAGTGGCGCCAGGACTTCGCCGACACCTACTACGAGCTGCGCCGCCACAAGGGCGTGGCCCGGCCGGTGGCCGAGGACCTGATGGCCGACGTCTCCTACTTCGGCACCATGATGGTCCACAAGGGCCTGGCCGACGGGATGGTGTCGGGGGCGGCCCACACCACCGCCCACACCATCCGGCCGGCCTTCGAGTTCATCCGCACCGTCCCCGGCACCTCGATCGTCTCCAGCGTGTTCCTGATGCTGCTGACCGACCGGGTGCTGGTCTACGGCGACTGCGCGGTGGTGCCCAACCCCAACGCCGAGCAGCTGGCCGACATCGCCGTCGCCTCGGCGGGCACGGCCGCCCAGTTCGGCATCGAGCCCCGGGTGGCCCTGCTCTCCTACTCGACCGGCGAGTCGGGCGCGGGCAGCGACGTCGAGAAGGTCCGCCAGGCGACCGCGATCGCCAGGGAGCGCCGGCCCGACCTCCTGATCGAGGGCCCGATCCAGTACGACGCGGCCATCGACCCCGAGGTCGCCCGGTCCAAGCTGCCCGACAGCCAGGTCGCCGGCCGGGCCACCGTGTTCGTGTTCCCCGACCTCAACACCGGCAACAACACCTACAAGGCGGTGCAGCGGTCGGCCAACGCGGTCGCCGTCGGCCCGGTCCTCCAGGGCCTGCGCAAGCCGGTCAACGACCTGTCCCGGGGCGC
>CALGFH010000397.1 GCA_937881255.1 uncultured Actinomycetes bacterium | reverse complement strand
CCCTGGTCGCCGGCCGGCGGCGGGGGCGGCGGGGGCGTGGAGCTGGGGCCGGGGTCCCAGCCGCCGCCCTGTGGTGGCGCGGGCGGCGGGTCGCCCGGCGACTCCCAGCGGGGGGCCTCCTGGGGACCTGGCGTGGTGTCGGCCGGGCGGTAGTCCGGGGGCGGCTGGTCGACGGGCGCCTCCGGCCCGCCAAGGGGCTCACGCGTCGGTTCGTCCCGCGGGTCGCGTGGGGTCGGCCCCTCGGTCATGGTCGTCCTCCTGTCGTCTCGCTCAGCTCACCCGGGGTGGGCGAGCCGGTCTACACCCACCCGAACCGGTGGAGCTGGAACGCCCAGCTCGCGGCGGCCAGCACGCCGGCCACCCAGTAGCCTTGTCGGCGCCGGGACGCCGGCCATTGAGCCGGGGGGTCCAGCCGCCCGAGCGCCCTCGCCGCCATCAGGACGGCCATGACCAGGGTGAACCCGGCCAGCAGGAGCACGAACGGGTTGGCCGCCAGGGCGGCTCCGAGGTCGCCGGAGGCCAGGCCGGTGGCGGCGGTGGTCATCCCGCACAGCGGGCAGGGGATGCCGGTGAGCGTCCGCAGCGGGCAGGGGAGCCACAGCCCGTCCCCGCCCATGGCCGCCTGGTAGGCGGCCGCGGCCCCGGCGGCGCCGAGACCGGCCACCCCGAGCTGCTCGGGCACGGACCCCGGTCGCCACACCCCCGCCGGATGGGCATGGGTGCCTCCCCGGTTCACCGGGGCACCCCTCCGGGTGCTCATTCCGTGGTCCAGCTCCTCCCGCCTGGGGCGTGCTGCGGCGTCCGTTCTTGCAGGCTGGCGCAGTGAACCACATGCGCAGGAGTGGTTCAATCCTCTCAGCGGGCGTCGCCCACCGGTTGCCGGAGCAGGCCCCCGATGGCAGCATCCGCCGTGCCCAGAACCAGGGGCCGAGGACCGGGGAGGCCGTGGCCGACGACAAGCGGGTGGTCGTGCTGGTGTCCGGCCACGGCTCGAACCTCCAGGCGCTGCTGGACGCCGCCGCCGAGCGCGGCTCGGGGATGACCGTCGTCCTGGTCGGCGCCGACCGGCCCGGCGCCTTCGGGCTGGAGCGGGCCCGCCGGGCCGGCGTCGACACCGCCGTGGTCCGCCCGGCCGACCACCCCGACCGCCCGTCCTTCGACCTCGCCCTGCGCGACGTGGTCGCCGCGGCCCGCCCGGACGTGGTCTGCCTGGCCGGGTTCATGCGCATCCTCGGCCCGGCGTTCGTCGGCGCCTTTTCCGACCGCATCCTCAACACCCATCCCAGCCTGCTGCCGGCCTTCCGGGGGGCCCACGCCGTCCGCGACGCCCTCGCCTACGGGGTCAAGGTCACCGGCTGCACCGTCCACCTGGTCGACGAGCAGGTCGACCACGGCCCGGTGCTGTTCCAGGCCGCGGTCCCGGTCGAGCCCGGCGACGACGAGGACCGCCTCCACGGGCGGATCAAGCAGGAGGAGCACCGGCTCCTCCCCCTGGCCGTCCGCCTGGTCGCCGAGGGCCGGGTCCGGGTCGAGGGCCGCCGCGCCCGGATCGTGGCGGCCGAGGAGGTAGCCCGGTGACGACCCGCCTGCCCATCCGCCGCGCCCTGGTCAGCGTCTTCGACAAGCGGGGCCTGGACCGCCTGGCCGCCGCCCTGGCCGCCGCCGGGGTCGAGGTCGTCTCCACCGGCTCCACCGCCGCCGCCCTCGAGGGCCACGGCCTGGCCGTCACCCGGGTCGAGGAGCTGACCGGCTTCCCCGAGCTGCTCGACGGCCGGGTCAAGACCCTCCACCCCCGGGTCCACGCCGGCCTCCTGGCCGACCGCTCCCAGCCCGGCCACCAGGCCGAGCTCGACGAGGCCGGCATCGCCCCCTTCGACCTGGTGGTGGTCAACCTCTACCCGTTCCAGGAGACCGTCGCCGACCCCGGCGTGGACCCCGCCCTGGCCATCGAGCGCATCGACATCGGCGGCCCGGCCATGGTCCGGGCCGCGGCCAAGAACCACGCCTGGGTCACCGTCATCTGCGACCCCGCCGACTACCCCCTGGCCGAGACCGCCCTGGCCGCCGGCGGCACCACCCCGTCCGAGCGCCGCGCCCTGGCCGCCAAGGCGTTCGCCCGCACCGCCGCCTACGACACCGCCGTGGCCACCTGGATGGGCCAGGCGGCCGACCCGGGCTCGGTGTTCCCGGAACGGCTCGGCGTCAGCGGGCGGCTGCGGCAGCCCCTGCGCTACGGGGAGAACCCCCACCAGGGGGCGGCGTTCTACGCCGCCGACGGGCCGGCCGGGCCGTGGGGGCTGGGGGCGGCCAGGCAGGTGGCCGGCAAGGAGCTGTCCTACAACAACCTGCTCGACGCCGACGCCGCCCTGGCCCTGGCCGCCGAGCACGGCGGGCGGCCGTTCGCGACCGTCGTCAAGCACACCAACCCGTGCGGGGCGGCGTTCGGGGCGACCCTCGAGGAGGCCTACGCCGGCGCGCTCGAGGGCGACCCACAGAGCGCCTTCGGCGGCGTGGTCGGGCTGTCGCGGCCGCTGGACGCGGCCACCGCCAAGCGGATCGCCGGCATCTTCACCGAGGTGGTGGTCGCCCCCGGCTTCGACGACGAGGCCCTGGCCGTGCTGGCCGGCAAGCCGTCCCTGCGGCTGGTCCAGGTCGACCCGGCCCGGCCGGCCGGCTGGCTGGGCGTCCGCTCGGTGGCCGGCGGCCTGCTGGCCCAGGAGCCCGACCCGGGTGCCGACGACCCGGCCGGCTGGGATCTCCAGACCGGCGACCCCCCGGGGCCGGAGCTGCTGGCCGACCTGGCCCTGGCCTGGTCGGTGGCCGCCCACGTCAAGTCGAACGCGATCGTGCTGGCCAGGGACGGCCGCATCGTCGGGGTCGGGGCCGGCCAGCAGAGCCGGGTCGACTCGGTGCGGATCGCGGTCTCCAAGGCCGGGGAGCGGGCCCGGGGGGCGGCCGCCGGCAGCGACGCCTTCTTCCCCTTCCCCGACGGCGTCGAGGCCCTGGCCGCGGCCGGCGTGCTGGCCGTGGCCCAGCCCGGCGGCAGCGTCCGCGACCCCGAGGTCACCCAGGCGGCGGCGGCGGCCGGCATGGCCATGCTCCACACCGGCCGCCGCCACTTCCGCCACTGACCGGGCCCGGCATGCCACCGGACCGTCCCGTGACCGACCCCGAGCTCGCCGGCCTGCGCGCCCTGGTCACCGGGGGCGCCTCCGGCATCGGCCTGGCCACGGCCCGGCTCCTGGCCGCCCGGGGGGCCAGGGTGGCCTGCCTGGACGTGGCCGCCGCCACCCCCGAGCCCCCGCTGGAGCAGGTCCGCGCCGACCTCACCGACGACGCCGCGGTCCGGGCGGCGGTCCGCGACGCCACCGACCGCCTGGGCGGCCTCGACATCCTGGTCAACAACGCCGGCGTCGGTGCCGCCGGGACGGTGGAGGCCAACCCGGACGACGAGTGGCACCGGGTGTTCGACATCAACGTCCTCGGGATCGTCCGGGTGACCAGGGCCGCCCTGCCCTTCCTGCGCGCCTCGGCCGACGCGGTGGTGGTCAACACCTGCTCGATCGCGGCCACCGTCGGCCTCCCCGACCGGGCCCTGTACAGCGCCACCAAGGGCGCGGTGCTGTCGCTCACCCTGGCCATGGCCGCCGACCACCTGGCCGAGGGGATCCGGGTGTGCTGCGTCAACCCGGGCACGGCCGACACCCCCTGGGTGCGGCGGCTGCTGGCCGCCGCGGCCGACCCCGAGGCCGAGCTCCAGGGGCTGCGGGCCCGCCAGCCCAGCGGCCGGCTGGTCACCGCCGAGGAGGTCGCCGCCGCCATCGCCTACCTGGCCAGCCCGCTGGCCGGGGCGACCACCGGGACCGTGCTGGCCGTCGACGGCGGGATGCAGGGGCTGCGGCTGCCCGCCCCGCCCAGCTCCTGACGGGTCAGCCAAGCGAACGGCGCAGCTCGGCGAACGCCTCGGCCAGGTCGGGGAGCTGGTAGTGGGCGTTGAGGCCGCTCGGGTTGGGCAGCAGCCAGGCCCGCGACCCGGCGATCGGGTCGGGCTGGGGGCCGACGGCCGCCTTGGGGCGGTCGAAGGCGGTCCGGTAGGCGCCGACCCCGAGCACGGCCACCACCTCCGGCCTGGCCGCGGCCGCCTTGGCGGCCAGGCGGGCCCCGCCGGCCCGCAGCTCCCCGGGGCCCAGCTCGGCCGCGCCGGCGGTGGCCCGCTCGACCAGGTTGGTGATCCCAAGGCCGAGCGCGACCAGCTCGGCCTCCTCGTCGGGGGCGAGCAGCCGCGGGGTGAGCCCGCCCAGGTGGAGCGCCTTCCAGAAGCGGTTCCCGGGCCGGGCGAAGTGGTGCCCGACCGCCGCCGACCACAGCCCGGGGTTGATGCCGCAGAACAGCACCCGCACGCCCGGGCCGAGCACGTCGGGCACGAACCGGCCCTCGGCGCGCTGCCGCTCGTCGGGGGTGGGTCGAGTCAGAACTGCGGCTGCCTGGAGCAGACCGACCGGATCGTCAACGACCCACAAGGCGGCGAGCTAGCCGCCTGCGAGGTCGACGTGGATGTGCTCCTCAATGACGCCCTCCCGGGTTCGCTAGGCACCGGCTGACGAGTGGGGGTCCGCCGAGCCTTGCCCGCCGACTGTCGCGGTCGACTTTTATTGTGAATGGTAGACACCGTCACGGACCGGAGGATGGCGCCCCAATGGCGGCAGTGACCCAGGCCTACCGGTTCGCGCTCGACCCCACTCCTAGCCAGCAACGTACCCTGGCATCGCACGCAGGCGCGGCCCGTTTCGCTTACAACTGGGGCCTTCACCTCGTGCAGGCGCGGCTGGAGCAGCGTCGGGTCGATTCCACGGCTCAGGTCCCATGGACCCTCCCTGACTTGCGACGAGAGTGGAATCAAGCTAAGCATCAGGTCGCCCCCTGGTGGGCCGAGAATTCCAAGGAGGCCTACAGCAGCGGCCTGGACGGGTTGGCCAGGGCGCTGAAGAACTGGAGCGACTCCCGCAGTGGCCGCCGCAAGGGACGCCCGGTCGGCTTCCCGCGATTCAAGAAGAAAGGCCGGGCCAGAGACGCTTGCCGGTTCACCACCGGCGCGATCAAGGTGCTGCCCGACCGTAAGCACGTCCAGCTCCCGCGCATTGGAGTCCTCAAGTCTCACGAGTCAACGCGCAAGCTCACCCGCCGCCTGGACCTGGGCACCGCCCGCATTCTCGCCGCCACCATCAGCCGTCAGGCCGACCGCTGGTTCGTCTCCTTCACCGTCGAGGTCCAACGACATGTTTCGGCTGGCAACGGCGAACGAACCGTGGTCGGGGTGGACGTCGGCGTTCGCCATCTGGCCGTGCTGTCCACCGGTGTCAGGATCGCCAATCCTCGTTCCCTTGAGTGCCAGCTGCACAAGCTCCGTCGGCTGAACCGTCAGCTTGCCCGCTGTAAACCCCAGTCGAAGCGCAGGAGGCAGACTCGACGGGCGCTGGCCCGAGTCCATGCTCGTACGGCCAACCTCCGCCGCGATGCCATCAACAAGCTCACCACCGCCCTCGCCACCGGACACGGCACGGTGGTCGTGGAACAACTCAACGTTGCCGGGATGGTTCGCAACCGCCGCCTCGCCCGGGTCCTGTCCGATGCCGGCCTGGCCGAGCTGCGCCGTCAACTCAGCTACAAGACTGCCTGGTACGGCAGTCGGCTAGTCGTCGCCGACCGTTTCTATCCGTCGTCTAAGACGTGCTCGGCCTGCGGATGGGTGAAAGACAAGCTCACCCTCGGCGAGCGCATCTTCGTCTGCGAGGCGTGTGGTCATGTCATCGACCGAGACCTCAACGCCGCCCGAAACCTCGCCAAGCTGATAGATCACGTCGCCCGGAGTGGCCGGGAGACGGTAAACGCTCGTGGAGTGGACGTAAGACCCGACCCAGTCGGGCTGACCACATCGAAGCGAGAAGCCGGCACCGAATCTCATCGGGTTAGACCAGCACCTGTCAGTGCGTAAGTGCTGACTACAGTGAGTGGTGGCCGATCACGGGCAACCACTGCTAACGGAGGATAGCCTGGCCCCCCCTCACGGGGGAGCACGAACGGCTCCATGGGAGGGATGCCGATGGCGGCGAGGGTGCTGGACGGCAAGGCGGTGGCGGCGGCCATCCGGGGCGAGCTGGCCGAGGAGGTCGAGCGGCTGGCCGCGGCCGGCCGGCGCCCGACCCTGGCCGCGGTGCTGGTCGGGGACGACGAGGCCTCCCACATCTACGTCGGCTCCAAGCAGCGGGCGGCCGAGCGCTCGGGCATCGGGTCGCGGCGGGTCGAGCTGCCCGCCGACGCCTCCCAGCAGGACGTGCTGGCCGCGGTGGCCGAGCTCAACGCCGACGACGGGGTCCACGGCATCCTCGTCCAGCTGCCGCTGCCCGACGGGCTGGACCCGGTCGCGGTCCAGGACGCGATCGACCCGGCCAAGGACGTCGACGGCCTGCACCCCGAGAACGCGGGCCGCCTCCTCCGGGGCGACCCCCGGTTCGCCCCCTGCACCGCCATCGGCATCGTCGAGCTGCTGCGCCGCGAGAAGGTCCCGGTCGAGGGCAGCCACGTGGTCATCGTCGGCCGGGGCCTGCTGGTCGGGCGGCCCCTGGCCGTGCTGCTGTCGGCCAAGGCGCCGGGGGCCAACGCCACCGTGACCCTGTGCCACACCGGGACCAGCGACCTGGCCGGGTTCACCAGGCAGGCCGACGTGCTGGTGGCGGCGGCGGGCCGCCCGGCCATGATCACCCCCGGCATGGTCAAGCCGGGCGCGGCCGTGGTCGACGTCGGCAACCACCGCGTCGACGGCCGCATCGTCGGCGACGTCGCCCCCGAGGTCGCCGAGGTCGCCGGGGCCCTGACCCCGGTTCCCGGCGGGGTCGGTCCCATGACCGTGGCCCTGCTCCTGGCCAACACGGTGGCCGCGGCCCGCCAGGGATGAACCTCTCGCGGCTGCTGGAGGACGGCCGGTTCGTGGTCACCGGCGAGCTGGTCCCGCCGCGGTCGGCCGACCCGGGGGTCGTGCGCCGGGCCGCCCGGGCCCTGCGCGGGCTGGTCGACGCGGTCAACGTGACCGACAACGCCACCGCCCGGGTCGGCATGGCCCCGCTGGCCGCGGCCATGCTGGCCGCCGGCGAGGGTCTCGACCCGGTGCTCCAGCTGACCTGCCGGGACCGCAACCGCCTGGCCCTCACCGCCGACCTGCTCGGCGCCCATGCCCTCGGCATCCGGGCCGTGCTCTGCCTGTCCGGCGACCCGATGGAGGTGGGCCGCACCGGGGCCAAGCCGGTGTTCGACCTCGACGCCGTCGGCCTGGCCCGCCTGGCCACCGACCTCGGCCGGGGCCGCGGCCCCGGCGGCACCCCGATCGACCCGCCGGCCCGGTTCCTGGTCGGCGTGGCCGAGGCCCCCGGCGCCGACCCCTCGGGCGGCGCCCGCCTGGCCGCCAAGGCCGACGCCGGCGCCGCCTTCGTCCAGACCCAGCCGATCTACGACGTGGCCCAGTTCGCCGCCTGGCTCGACCAGCTGGCCGCCCGCGGCCTCCCCGACCGGGTGGCCATCCTGGCCGGCATCCTCCCGCCCGCCTCCGCCGCCCAGCTGGAGCGCTTCGCCGCCCTCCCCGGCTGGTCGGTCCCGGACGCCGTCCTGGACCGCATCCGCACCGCCCGCGACCAGCGCGCCGAAGGCATCGCCGTGGCCGCCGAGATGGTCAAGGCCGTCCGCACCCTCCCCGGCGTCCGCGGCATCCACCTCATGGGTCTCGGCCCCACCTCCGCCGTCCCCGAGGTCGTCCACACCGCCGGCCTCCTGCCCCGCCCGGTCCCGAGCTGACCCGACGTCTACCGGCCGTCGACGACGGCGACCTTCTCGATGCCCTTCCATCTGGCATCCGCGGTCAGGATCACGTCCGCCCCGAGGCGCAGGCCGGTGGCCACGGTCACGGCGACCGGCAGCTTGAGCCCACGCGCCGCCCGCAGCTGGGCGGCAAGCCTGGCGATGTCAGGGGAAAGGTCCGCGATCCGCACCTGGTCGGCGA
Source organism: uncultured Actinomycetes bacterium (assembly GCA_937881255.1). Classification (GTDB taxonomy): domain Bacteria; phylum Actinomycetota; class CALGFH01; order CALGFH01; family CALGFH01; genus CALGFH01. The sequence continues at coordinate 7,419 of CALGFH010000397.1, read as the reverse complement.
AGCGCTCGACCACCGCAACCGCCCGTCCCCCGGCCCGCAGCGGGCCGACCAGGATCTCGGCGTAGGTGAGCGCCGAGATGGCGAGCGCGTGGCGGTCCCGCTCGGCCCGGACGGCCCGGCTGGCGGCTTCGTGGATGGCATCGTCGCGGCTGAGCGCGCCGATCACGATCGAGCTGTCGAGCAGCGCTAGTCCCATTCGCCGCGGAGGTCTTCGAGATAGCCCGGGGGATAGACATCATTCCCGAGCGCCCCGAGCAGCTCGTCGAAATCCTCATCGGCTCGCGTGAGCACGATCCTCCCCGGGCCCAGCGCCTCGACCTTGAGCCGTTCCCCGGCCCGGACCCCAGCCTCGGCGAGCACCGCCACCGGGATCGTGGCCTGATGCTTGCTGCTCAGCCGGGTCGTCCGCGGCCGCTGGCGAGGTTCCTTTACTTCTTCACTCATGAGTAAAGGTTACCACGCTTCCCCTGCCCTCCGGCATCCGTCAGGCCGGGCGGCGCCCGGTCGGGTAGTGGACCGGCCGGCTGGCGGCCAGGGCGGCGGCTCCCGCCGCCACGGCGGGGACGGCCAGGACCACCAGGGCCAGGGTCGCCCAGGGCACGTCCATCGGGAATGGCGCCCACTGCCAGCGGTTGAGCCGCTCGACCAGCACCGGCGACAGGCCGGCGAGGGCGCCCACCAGTGCGCCCAGCTCGGTGAGCAGCCAGGCGGAGGCGGCGGCGAGGGCGCGGTGGGTCCGGGGGGACGCCCCCAGCAGCTCCAGCACGGCCAGGTCGTCGCGGGCCTCGGCCCGGCCGAGAGCGTTGACGGTGAGGACCACGGCCACCGTCAGCACGGTGAAGATCGCCAGCAGGACCCGCAGGGCCGGCGGGAACCCCGGCGCCGGGGGCTGCACCAGGTAGCCGGCTTCTCCCGGCACCAGCAGGCCGCTCGACCGCGTGTCGGGGAGGGAGGCGAGGCCGGCCAGGACCACCAGCATGCCGAGGCCGGCCGCGACCGCTGTCACCGCCGGGCCGGTTCGTCCCGGGTTCCTGGCCGCGTCACGGGCGGCCAGGCGCAGCGCGGCCGGCCGGGCCGGGACAAGCCGCCCGCAGAGCGCGACCAGCGCCGGCGTGCACAGGGCCATCCCGGCCAGGGTGACGACCAGCGGGGACGGGATGCTGCGGAAGGAGCCGAAGGCGAGCAGCTCCAGCTGGACGGGCAGGACCACCCCGCGGGCGGCCAGGACGTTGGCGGCCACCTGGAGCGTCAGGCCGGTGACGGCGACCGCCAGGCCGATCGCGACCAGCCGGGGCCGGAGGCGCCGGCCGGGCCGGCGTCCGGCCAGGGCCATCGCCACCGGGACCCGGGCGGCGGTGATCGCCGGCCGGAGCGCGGTCAGCAGGGCCAGGACCACCGCGAAGGCGGCCGTCCAGGCCATGTCGCGCCCGACGACCGAGAACCGCGGGACCAGCAGGGCGCCGGTCTCGTCCCGCACCGGGCTGAGCCAGCTGCGCGACAGCGGGAGGGTGGCCCAGGTGACGGCCAGGCCGAGGGGGATGCCGGCCAGCCCGCCGACCAGCCCCACCCCGAACCCCTGGAGCAGCACCAGCCCCCCCAGGTGCCGGCCGCCGCCACCTGCGGCCGCCAGCAGCCCCAGCTCGCGGAGCTGTCGCCTGGCCCCGACGCCGAGCGCGGCCGCCGCGGTCAGCGCGGCCACGGCCACGATCGGCAGGAACACCAGCATGAACAGGTTGCTCATGCCGAAGCTGCCGCTGGCGGCGAGGTCGCCGTAGCGCAGCACCACCGTCGCGCTGGCCAGCATCGCCGTCGGCAGGGCGAGCGCGGACGCCACCAGCAGGCTCCGCCCGGGATGGCGGGCGGCCTCCCGCCAGGCCAGCCTGGCCAGGGCCCGCAGGCTCGAACCGGCGGTCACACGACACCTCCGGCGACCGTGGTCTGGTCGACGACCCGGCCGTCGGCCAGGAACACCACCCGGTCCGCGATGGCCGCGTAGCGGGCCTCGTGGGTGACCAGCACCCCGGCGATCCCGGCCTCGCACCTGGCCCGCAACAGCTCCAGGACCGCCTCCCCGGCCAGGCTGTCCAGGGCGCCGGTGGGCTCGTCGGCCAGCAGCAGGACCCGCTGGCCGACGACGGCCCGGGCGATGGCGACCCGCTGCCGCTCACCCCCGGACAGCTGGTCGGGGAACGCTCCTGCCCGGTCCGCCAGCCCGACCTGGTCGAGGGCGGCCAGCGCCTCGGCCCGGGCCTGCCGGGTGCCGACCCCGTCGAGCTCACCAGGCAGGGCGACGTTCTCGACCGCGGTCAGGCCGGGCAGCAGGTTGAGGTCCTGGAACACATACCCGACCCGGCGCCGCCGGAGAGCCGCCAGCCGCCGTCGGTCCAGCCGGCCGAGCTCGGTGCCGTCGACCACCACCCGCCCGGTGGTCGGCCGGTCCAGCCCGCCGGCCAGGTTGAGCAGCGTCGACTTGCCCGACCCGCTCGGCCCCATCACCGCCACCAGCTCGCCCGGCGCGACCCGGAGCGACACGCCATCCAGGGCCTGCACCGCGGTCCGGCCGTCTCCGTAGACCCTCGCCACCTGATCCAGCTCCAGTACCGCGGTCATCGTCGGACCTCCCCTCCAGGGTCGCTCGCCCCGGCGGCGACCCGGGCCTCGCAGCGGTCGAGCCAGGCCACCTCGGCCTCGGCCTGGGCGATCAGCAGATCGATGGTCAGCAGCCGCGGCAGGTCGCCGCGCCGGGCAGCCTCGGCCTTGGACCGGGTGTGGCGCTGCAGCAGCTCCAGGGTGGCCGTCCGCTGGGCCCGGATCACCCGCACGGCCGGCTCGGCTCCCGCCTCCAGCGCCGCCACCACCTTGACCAGCAGCTCATCACGGGAGAGGGCCTCGCGGGGCACCGGCGCCGACAGCCACTCGGCCAGCGCGGACCGCCCGGCCCCGGTGATCCGGAAGGCCCGCCGTTCCGTGTCCTCGTCCCCCTCGGGCTCGGGCGCGACCAGCCCGTCACGCTCCAGCCGGGCCAGGGTGCTGTAGACCTGCCCGACGTTCAGTGGCCAGCTCTGGCCGAGCCTGGCCTCGAACTCGTGCTTCAGCCCGTAGCCGTGCCGCGGTCCCTGGTCGAGCAGAGCCAGCAACGCGTGCTTGACGGACAAGGGTCACCTCCCGGCTACATACGCAGTATGCATACCGGGTAGATGTCAGGCAAGGGCCGTGCCCTACCCCCGCGACTCCAGCGGCTGCCAGGAGCGGGGGTCGGGGCCGACGTACTCGGAGTCGGGGCGGATCAGGCGGTTGTCGGCGTACTGCTCGCGGATGTGGGCGGTCCAGCCGGCCATGCGGGCGGCGGCGAACAGGGGGGTGTAGAGGTCGGGGGGGAGGCCGAGGGCGGAGTAGACCGATGCGGTGTAGAAGTCGACGTTGGGGTAGAGCTTCTTGGCCTCCATGACCGTCTCCTGGACCCGCATCGAGGTGTCGAACCAGCGGGGCTCGCCGAAGTGGCGGCCGAGGCGCTCGGCGATGTCGTGGAGGACGGTCGCCCGGGGGTCCCAGGTCTTGTAGACGCGGTGGCCGAAGCCCATCACCTTCTCCTTGCGGCCCAGCTTCTCGCGGATCCACTCAGGGGCCCGGTCGGGGGAGCCGATCTCGTCGAGCATCTCCCGGACCTCGGTGATGGCCCCGCCGTGCAGCGGGCCCTGGAGGGTGGCGACGGCGGCGGTGGCCGCGGCGTACATGTCGGCCAGGGTGGCCGCGGCGACCCGGCCGGCGAAGGTGGAGGCGTTCAGGGTGTGGTCGGCGTACAGGACCAGGACGACGTCGAAGTCGCGGGCGACCTGGGCGTCGGGCTCCTTGCCGGTCAGGGCGTAGAGGAAGTTGGCCGCGATGCCGAGGTCGTCGCGGGCCTCGATCGCGTCCGCGCCGGTCCGCAGCCGCTGGTAGGTGGCGATGATCTGGGGGGTCTTGGCCATCAGCCGGTAGGCCTTGCGGAGGTTGGCCTCCGGCGACCCGTCGTCGTCGGGGTCGAGGGCGGCCGCGGCCGACACCGCCGTCCGCAGGGTGGTCATCGGGCCGGTCCGCCCGGCCAGGGAGCCGACCAGCTCGACCAGCAGGGGGTCGAGCACGCTCTCGGCCCGCAGGGTGGCCACCGTCTCCGACAGCTGGGCCGCGGTCGGCAGCTCCAGGTGGTGGAGCAGGTGGATGGTCTCCTCGAAGGTGGCATGGGCGGCCAGGTCGGCGATGTCGTAGCCGGCGTAGAAGAGCTTGCCCTCCCGGCCGTCGACGTCGGAGATCCTGGTCTGGGCGGCGACCACGCCCTCGAGTCCCTTGCCCGTTGCTTCAGCCATCAGGAGGTGCCTCCGGTCGTCTCGAGGGACGGGATCAGCCTCAATCGTAGGGGTAGAGATACGCTAAGCGACACCGCGAGCAAAGGAGCTTCCACCATGGCCCATCGCGTCACGTTCATCCCCGGGGACGGGGTCGGACCTGAGCTGTCGGAGGCGACCCGCCGGGTGCTCGAGGGCACCGGCGTCCAGTTCGACTGGGACGTCCAGGAGGCCGGGGCCGAGGTCATCGACAAGTACGGGACGCCCCTGCCCGAGCAGGTGCTCAACTCCATCCGCGGCAACGGGGTGGCGATCAAGGGGCCGCTGACCACCCCGATCGGCACCGGCTTCCGCAGCGTCAACGTTGCCCTCCGCAAGGAGCTGGACCTGTACGCCTGCCTGCGCCCCTGCAAGACCTACCAGGGGGTCCGGTCCCGCTACGACGACATCGACCTGGTGGTGGTGCGCGAGAACCACGAGGACCTGTACGCCGGCATCGAGTTCGAGCAGGGCACCCCGGACGCGGCCAAGGTGATCGAGTTCCTCAACGGCATCCAGGAGAAGAAGATCCGCGACGACTCCGGCATCTCGATCAAGCCGATGTCGATCACCGGGACCAGGCGGATCGCCAAGTTCGCCTTCGACTACGCCCGCGCCTACGGGCGCAAGAAGGTCACGGCGGTCACCAAGGCCAACATCATGAAGCACACCGACGGGCTGTTCTACGCCGTCGCCCGCGAGGTGGCCAAGGAGTACGACGACATCGAGTACGACGAGTACCTGGTCGACAACATGTGCATGCAGCTGGTCCAGAAGCCGGAGAACTTCGACGTGCTGCTGCTGCCCAACCTGTACGGCGACATCCTCTCCGACCTGGGGGCCGGCCTGGTCGGCGGGCTCGGGGTCGCCCCCGGGGCCAACCTGGGCGACCGGGTGGCGGTGTTCGAGGCCACCCACGGCTCGGCCCCCAAGTACAAGGGCCAGAACAAGGTCAACCCGATGGCCATGATGCTCTCGGGCATGCTGATGCTGCGCCACCTGGACGAGGGCGACGCCGCCGACCGGCTGGAGCGGGCCCTGGCCGCGGTGATCGCCGAGGGCGAGAGCGTCACCTACGACATGAAGCCGTCGCGCGACGACCCCACCGCCGTCGGCACCAGCCAGGTCGCCGACGCGGTGATCGCCAAGCTGGAGGAGCGCGCCTGATGGCCAAGGTCACCGTCGTCGGGGCCGGCAAGTACGGCTCGACCACCGTGCAGCGCCTGGCCGAGATGGACATCGCCGACGAGGTGGTGATGACCGACATCGTCGAGGGCCTGCCCCAGGGCCTGGCCCTCGACATGAACCAGTCGCGGCCCATCGAGGGGTTCGAGACCCGGGTGGTCGGGAGCAACGGCTACCAGGAGACGGCCGGCTCGGACGTGGTCGTGATCACCGCCGGGGTGCCCCGCAAGCCGGGCATGAGCCGCATGGACCTGCTGGAGACCAACGCCAAGATCGTCGGCGAGGTCACCCGCAAGGTGGCCGACGCCTCGCCCGAGGCGGTCCTGATCGTGGTCTCCAACCCGCTGGACGAGATGACCTCGCTGGCCGCCGAGGTCTCCGGGTTCCCCCGGGAGCGGGTCATGGGCCAGGCCGGGATGCTCGACACGGCCCGGTTCAAGCACTTCCTGGCCGAGGAGCTGGGCACCAGCCCGAGCCGGGTCGAGGCCATGACCCTCGGCTCCCACGGCGACACCATGGTCCCGGTGCCGAGCATGGTCAAGGTCGACGGCAAGCCCCTGACCGAGGTGGCCGACGCCGAGACGATCGAGCGCCTGGTCCAGCGGACCCGCGACGGCGGGGCCGAGGTGGTCGCCCTGCTCAAGTCGGGCTCGGCCTACTACGCCCCCTCGAGCGCGGCCGCGGCCATGGTGGCGGCCGTCCTCGGCGACACCGGCGAGGTCATGCCGGTCTGCGCCTGGGTCACCGGCCAGTACGGCATCGACGGCGTCTACCTGGGCGTCCCGGCCAAGCTGGGCCGGGCCGGGGTCGCCGAGGTGGTCGAGCTGCCCCTGACCGACACCGAGCTGGCCGAGCTCCGCGAGGCCGCCGAGGCCGTCCGGTCCAAGCAGGCCGACGTGGCCAAGCTCATTGGCTGAGCCGGCCGACGGGGGAGCGGTGCCGGGCTGCGACCTGTGCGCGGCCCGGCCGCTGACCCCCTGGTTCCACCAGGACGAGCGCTGCTGGGTGGCCGAGTGCCTGATCTGCCGCACGCCCATGGTGGTGTGGCGCCGCCACGGCCCCGACCCGCCCCCCGAGGAGCGCGAGCACATGCTGGCCCGCCTGTCCGAGGTCGCCGCGGCCCGCCTGGGCGAGGGCGCCTTCCGGATCGACGCCGTGATGCGCCGCATCCCCGACCACTTCCACGCCCACGCCCGCGACCCCGCCTGGCCCGGGTTCGCCTGGGGGAGCTGACCTGGTTGCGGCCTGAACCCGGCGCTCACCGGGTACCCTGCTGAGCGGAACCACACGGGAACTTGCGGAGGGCCGGGTCATGGCGGGGAACAGCTTCGGGGCGAAGGCGGGGTTGGACGTCGGGGACCGGTCGTTGGAGGTCTTCCGGCTGGATGCGCTGGGGTCGGTCGGGGACGTGGGGGGGCTGCCGTTCTCGCTCAAGGTGCTGCTGGAGAACCTGCTCCGGAACGAGGACGGGAGCGCGGTCACGGCCGAGGACGTGGAGGCGTTCGCCCGCTGGGACCCGGCGGGGGCCGAGGACCGGGAGATCGCGTTCTCGCCCGCGCGGGTGCTGATGCAGGACTTCACCGGGGTGCCGGCGATCGTCGACCTGGCCGCGATGCGCGACGCCATGGGGACCCTGGGGGGCGACCCGACCCGGATCAACCCGCTGGCCCCGGCCGAGCTGGTGATCGACCACTCGGTGGTGGCCGACATCGCCGGGCGGCCGGACGCCTTCGTCCGCAACGTGGAGCTGGAGTTCGAGCGCAACCGGGAGCGGTACGCGTTCCTGCGCTGGGGCCAGCAGGCCTTCGCCGACTTCAAGGTCGTGCCCCCGGGCACCGGCATCGTCCACCAGATCAACTGCGAGTACCTGGCC
>CALGFH010000396.1 GCA_937881255.1 uncultured Actinomycetes bacterium | reverse complement strand
GGCGGTCAACGTGAGGGCCAGGGCGGGCTCGCCGCCGTGGTAGCGGGCGGCGCCGCGGGCCGGGAAGGCGCACTCGCCTGGCTGGAGGACCTCGACCCAGGGGGTGAGCTGCTCGACCGCGGCCAGCACGGGCTCGAAGGCGCGGGCGTCGCGGGCCGGGTCGTGGGCCAGCAGCTCCAGCTCGGGGCAGCGGCCCTGGGCCTCGCGCCGGCGCAGGCCGGGGCGAACCCCCTCGGCCCGCGCGGCCTCGGAGCAGGCGACGACGCGGTTGGCGTGGACGACCGCCGTCAGGCTGCCCGGCGGCGCCCCGGCGGCCACGACCGGCCAGTCGGGGCACCAGACCACCACCATGCGGGGCATCGCCCGTCACCCGGCATCGGCCAGCGGCGCCCCCGCTGGCCGGGCCGCCCCCGCCGGGGCATCCCCGTCCCCGGCGAGGGCCAGACCGGCTGGGCCCCCCGGCCCAACCCGGGCGTCCGGTTCCATGAGGGTGATGGTGCCGTCGGGGGATGGGAGCCAGAGGAGGAACCGGCGTTCGCGGGTGGCGGCGCCGCGGCCGGCGATGGCCACCTCGACCTGGCGGGCCAGGAGGTGGCCGTGGCCCTGGCCGAGGCCCTGCCAGGCGCTGGCGGTGACGGCCAGGCGGAGGTCGGCCGGCTGGGACCAGGCCCCGAGGGGGACGAGGACCGCCCCGCGCTCGCGGGCCCTGGCCGCGAGGCGGCGGGCCTGGGCGGCCGGCAGCCGGGGCGGGGAGCGCACCAGCACCACGTCGACCGCGTCCAGGAAGGCGGCGACCACGGCCGGCCAGGCCCTGGCCCCGGGGGAAGGGACCAGGGCGAGGCGCTCGAGGGCGATGCCGGTCTCGACGGCGGCGACGATCCCCAGGTCGGGCAGGCCGACCGCGGCGACCCAGGAGCCGGCCGCCGAGGCCCCGGCGACCAGGGCCAGGGCGAGGGCGGCGGAGCTGGTGACGGCCACCGTGGTGCCCCGGCGCAGCCCGCCGCTGGGGAGCAGGGGCTGGAGGGCGGGGACCACGGGCAGCAGCCGCTCGTCGGCCAGGGTCGTTCCTGGTCCTACCAGCTCCGTCCGGGCCGAGGCGCCGGAACTGCTCAGAGTGGTACTAAAACCACTTTCTGTGGCCGCCATAGGCTAATGTTCGAACATATGTTCGAGAGTGTCAAGCAACTACAGCAGGGCGAGGGCGGCCGCGCCGAGGGGACCCAGCCAGTGGGCGATCTTGGCGATGGACTCGGCCAGGGCCACCCCGGCGGTGGCCAGGGCGCCGGCCTCCTTGAGGTTGGCGGTGAACGACTGCAGGTGGCGGCCGGCCGCGGTGGTGTCGGGGTCGGGGCGGTCGACGGCCTCCCGCATGGCCGCGAGGTCCTGCTCGGCGCTGGACCGCTCGGCCTCGGTCAGGCGGAGGCCGGCCAGGGCCTCGCGCAGGCCGGTCAGCTCGGCCAGGACCTCGCGGGCGTCGCCGTGGGCGATGACCTGGTCCCGGCCGGCGACGTACTGGTCGCGGCCGGCCGTGTACTGGACGCCGTCGCCGGTCTGCACCGGGCCCTGCACGTTGCCGAAGCGGTAGCGTTCCTCACCCATCGGGCCCCCTCCTTCGCCAGCGTTGCTGCTCGCGGCGCAGCTCCTCCTCGCGCTTGCGGGCCGCCTTGGACATGCCCCCGCCGATCCCGGCCAGGATGCCGCCGACCAGGAACAGCCCGAACCCGGCGGCGACCATCGGCACCCCGGGCAGGAGCTCCTTCTGGAACGGGTCGCGGAGCTCGCCGGGGCCGCCGAAGTCGTCGATGCTCGAGCCGAAGGCGAAGACGAAGATGAAATAGCCGATGATCCCGAACCCGGCCAGGGCGATGATCCCGCCGATGGCCATCAGGGCGCGCCCGACCCCCCGCCCGCGGAACAGCTCGTCCCAGGGGTCGTAGTCGCCCTCGACCCGCACGCTGTTGTCGTGGTACTGGTCGCGGCCGGCGACGTACTGGTCGCGCCCGGCGACGTACTGCTGGCCGCTGCCGGTCTGGACCGGCCCGTGCACGTCGCCGAAGGCGTACTCCCGGACCGCGGTCCCGTCGCCCGCCGCCGCCGTGGAGAACCGCAGGGTCACCGACCCGAGCCGCAGCTCGTCGCCGTCGCGCAGCTCGACCCGGTCGCGCGGGTCGCCGGCGCGCAGCTGCCGCCGGTTGACCCAGGTGCCGTTGGTCGAGCCCGGGTCGGTGAGCACGACCCGCCCGCCGCTGCGCTCGAGCACGGCGTGGCGCCGGCTCACGTCCTGGTCGTCGAGCAGGATCGCCACCCCGGCCTGCCGCCCGATCTCCGACCGCCCGGGCGGGACCTCGAAGCTGGCGCCCCGCAGCCGGCCCGTCTCCACGACGAGCTGCGGGTTCGGAGCGGAGCTGGCGGGCATCGGGCGCCCCCGGCGGCGGGACGGGTGACCGGAGCTTTGAGTATCACCCGGGCACGGCGGCGATTCCACCATGTGGTGGCGCACAATCCCCCCATGAGCGAGGACGTCACCGCCGGCGTCACCTGGTCCGACATCTACGAGTCGCCGCAGGTGGACCGGTCGCTGCGGCGGCTGCCGAGGCTGTGCCGGGAGGCGGTGCGGCTGGTCTGGGCCGCCGGGCGGCGCGAGCTGCTGATGGTGCTGGCCATCAAGGCGGTCAACGGGCTCGGGCTGGCCGCGATCCTGCTGCTCGGCAAGGGGGTGCTCGACGGGGTGATCGCCGCCGGCCGCAGCGGGGCCGGGGCGGAAACGGTCCTGCCCAGGCTGCTGCTGCTGACGGTGGTCATGGCCGGGCTCGGGTTCCTGGCGGCGATCGGGCGGGAGCACCGCGAGATCCTGGCCGAGCTGGCCTCCAGGCACGCCCAGTCCCAGATCATCGACGTCGCCTGCGCGGTCGAGCTGGAGGCCTACGACACTCCCGCCTTCCACAACCGGCTGGTCCGGGCGGCCGGGGGCGGCCAGTTCCGGCCCTGGCAGGTGGTCGAGGGGCTGACCGGGCTGGCCGGGGCGGCGGTCGGCATCGCCGGGATCGCCCTGGCCCTGCTCGCCCTCCAGCCCTGGCTGGTGCCGCTGGTCCTGGCCGCGGCCGTGCCCCTGCTGATCGCCGTGGCCAGGGGCGGCGAGCTGATGTTCGGGTTCCGGCACCGCATGACCGAGGCCGAGCGCCGCCGCAACTACCTCTACATGCTCCTCGCGGGCAAGGACGCGGCCAAGGAGCTGCGCGCCTTCGGCCTCGGCGGCTTCCTGCGCGAGCGCTTCGACCGGCTGTACGACGAGCACATGGCCGAGCTGCGCAAGGTGGCCAGGCGGCGGCTGCGGGTGTCGCTGCTCGGGAACCTGGCCACCACGGTGGTGCTGGCCGGGATCGTGGCCGCCCTGCTCGTCCTGGCCCTCAACGGCCAGATCGGCCTGGCCGACGCCGGGACGGCCGCCGGGGCCGTGTTCCTCCTCGGCGAGCGGCTGATGAACGCCGTCTTCAGCTCCGGGATGCTGTACGAGTCGTCGCTGTTCATCGAGGACTTCACCTCGTTCGTGGCCATGGCCCCGGAGGTCGAGGCCCGGCGCCCGCGGGGCCCGGCCCCGGCCGGCTTCCGGCGCCTCCAGGTGGAGGACGTCAGCTTCACCTACCCGAGCGCCACCACCCCGGCCGTGACCGGCGTGTCGATGGAGATCGGGGCCGGGGAGATCGTCGCCCTGGTCGGCGAGAACGGCTCCGGCAAGACCACCCTGGCCAAGCTGCTGTGCCGGCTCTACCTGCCCCACCAGGGCCGGGTGCTGTGGGACGGGGTCGACACCTCGGCGGTCGACCCCGAGGAGCTGCGCCGCTCGGTGGCCGTCATCTTCCAGGACTTCCTGCACTACTCGCTGCCGGCCTCCGAGAACATCGGCATGGGCCGCCACCAGCGGATCGGCGACACCGGGGCGATCCGGGGGGCGGCCGTCCACGCCGGCGCCGACGACTTCCTGGCCAAGCTGCCCGGAGGGTACGAGACCGTGCTCGGGCCCGAGTTCGAGGGGGGCAAGGAGCTGTCGGTCGGCCAGTGGCAGCGGGTCGCCCTGGCCAGGGCGTTCTTCCGCGACGCCCCGTTCATCATCCTCGACGAGCCGACCGCGGCCCTGGACGCCCGGGCCGAGCACGAGCTGTTCGAGAGCATCCGGACCCTGTGCCAGGGCCGGTCGGTGCTGCTGATCTCGCACCGGTTCTCCAGCGTCCGCTCGGCCGACCGCATCTACGTCCTCGACGGGGGCCGGGTGGTCGAGTCGGGCAGCCACGACCAGCTGATGGGCCTTGGCGGTCGCTACGCCGACCTGTTCACCCTCCAGGCCTCGGCCTACCTGTCCTCCGAGCCCTCCTGAAGCAGCGGGTCGCGCAGGTACTCGACGAAGTCGTGGCCGTGGTAGTAGCGGGGCAGCCGGGCCACGGCCACGAACCCGAGGCGCTCGTAGAAGCGGCGGTGACGGGCGGTGTCGGGCAGCGCAGGGTCGAAGTGAGCACCCCCGGAGTGGGGGGGCGGCTGCTGCTTCCTGCGCTGCCGTTGCCTGAACTCTAGTCAGGTAGCCGGGTGCTTACGCACCCGGCGGTCCCAGTCCCACGTCCGGTGCGGAACCGGACTGCTGGGTTCCCGCTTCATCGCCACCTGCCCAGCAAGCTGGGTCTTCTGGTCGGCTCCACGGGCATTTGCCGTCTCCCAGCCACTCTGGGCGACGTGTTGTGCGATCTTGGCGAGGTTGCGGGCGGCGTTCAGGTCTCGATCCAGCCGTAGCCCGCAGGTCTCGCAGGTGAAGGTGCGCTCGGCCAGGGCGAGCTTGGCTTTCACCCAGCCGCAGGCCGAGCACGTCTTGGACGAGGGGTAGAACCGGTCGGCCACCACCAGTCGGCTGCCGTACCAGATCGTCTTGTAGCCGAGCTGGCGGCGTAACTCTGCCAGGCCGGCATCGGCGACGGCACGGGCAATGCGCCGATTACGCACCATTCCAGCGACGTTGAGGTGCTCGACTACCACCGTGCCATGTTGAGTGGCGAGGAAACTGGTGAGCTTGTGGAGGGTGTCGCGGCGGAGGTTGGTTGTACGGGCGTGGACGCGGGCGAGCCGCCGACGAGTCTTCCTCCTGCGCTGTGATCCAGTATTGCGGCGAGCTAGCTGTCGATTCAGCCTTCGGAGCTTCCGCTGGGAGCGTTCCAGCGCACGCGGGTTGGTGACCGTCGTTCCAGTGGAGAGAACGGCCAGGTGACGAACGCCAACATCAACCCCGACGACGGTTGTCTTGCCCTTGCCGACAGGGAGGTGACGTTGGACTTCGACAGTGAAGGAGACGAACCACCGGTCCGCGGTCCTGCTGATGGTTGCGGCGAGGATGCGGGCGGTTCCCTGCTCCAGGCGGCGAGCTAACCTCCTTGTAGATTCATGGGTCTTGACCACCCCGATCCTCGGGAGTTGCACGTGCTTGCGGTCATTCAGGACCTTGATCTGGCCAGTCGTGAACCGACAGGCGTCCCGGGCCCGGCTCTTCCTCTTAGGTCTTGGGAAACCAACCGGACGGCCCTTGCGGCGGCCGTTGCAGGAGTCGGTCCAGTTCTTCAGTGCTCTAGCCAAACCGTCCAGGCCAGAGGAGTAGGCTTCCTTGCTGTTCTCGGCCCACCACGGGGCGACCTGATCCTTAACCCGATTCCATTCTTGACGAAGAGCCGGCAGTGTCCATGGCACGTCGACATCCTCGCCTGCCCGCCGCTGCTCCAGCCGCGCTTGTACTAGATGGAGACCCCAATTGTGAGCGACCCTGGCGGCGCCACAGTGGGAGGCCAGCGTCCGACGCTGGGCCGGGGTAGGGTCCAGCGCGAACCGGTAGGCCTGTATCACCGTGGCCATGACGCCTTCCTGCAGCGCGTGATGATGGTTGTACACCACGCTAGATGTCGACCCCGACAGCCAGCGATCCACTTCAACAGAAGAGCCGCATCGGATGTGGAGCGGCCAGTTCTATACGCCGTTGATCTGCTCCTAGAGCGCCACGATCTCCGGTTCATGCCACTGTCGCAGAAGGATTCGCTAGTGGCAGGCTCGTCGAAGCTGAGATCGCCCTGTCAGTGGGTTTCCGTTAGATTGACAGGTATGTCAGAAGATGATCGGCCGAGGCGGTTCAAAACCGAACATTTGTTCCCACTGCCGAAGCGGCAACCTTCGGCACGGGGCAAGCCGCTTGTCCTTCCAGTCGCGACTGCCAGCAAGGCGCGACTCATCGAGCGCTACCTGAGCCTGTTCGTCCGCATTACCCGGCATGGCACATACATTGATGGGTTCGCTGGTCCGCAGTACCCAGACGTGGACGAGTACGCGGCGAAGTTGGTTGCCGAGAGCGAGCCGGCCCGACCGCTGCTTCATCCCTTCAAGGAGCCTGCTCGTCTTCGCCACTTCTACCTGTTCGAGAAGGATGCCAGAAAATGCGAGCTGCTTCGTCAGCTAGAGAGAAAGGATCCGGTGCGGATCAACGTCTTTGAGGGCGACTTCAACCAACGAGTAGATGAGATCCTCCGGCCTGAGACGCTCAAGCTGACTGAGGCCACCTTCTGTTTGTTGGACCAACACACATTTGAATGTCAATGGGCGACCGTGGAGCGCCTCGCCAACTACAAGCAAGCCTCGGAATACAAGATCGAGCTGTTTTATTTTCTCGCCAACTGGTGGCTCGATCGTGCCTTCTCCGGCCTGCGGGATGAGGAGCGAGGGCGAGCTTGGTGGGGTTCTGATGCCTGGCAAGACGTAATCAGGATGTCACGGCCCCAGCGCGCTGAAGAGCTAAAGCGGCGGTTTCGGCAGGAGCTTGGCTACCAATACTCTGAAGCCTTTCCGATTCATGGCGTCGAGGGCAAGGACATACGAGTCATGTACTACATGATCCATGCCTCCGACCACCCTGAGGCCCTTAAATTGATGCGACGTGCCTACGACAAGCTGCGAAGGCATGATGGGTCTACACAGCTCGAACTGGATCCGGAAGCGGAGGACGCGTAGCTTCAAGGGGAAACTCATCCCAGGTCCGACCGTCGAGCATGCGACCACGCGCCTTCGGAGTCCGTCCTCCCCACTGCTTGAAGAAGAACGGCACCCCAGCATGCCGGCATTGGTCTCGAATGTCACGAGCCCAAGACAGCTCCATGGGTCGATGTGCAGGTCCGCTTTCTCCACCGACGATCACCCAATGGACGCCGTCGAGGCTGATGTCGGGCATAGGCCCAAGTAACGGCTCCAGGGAAAGAAATCGTATCGCTGCTGGCGTCGCCTGAAGCGATGCAATGCGACCAAATTGCTCCTTCGACTCGACCGAAGTGCCAAGCCAGACGTTAGGAGGTATACACTCGAGCCTGTCAATCAGGCTCGGCATTACGGAGGCCATCCTAGCCGGCCGCTTCGTCAAGATCTGAAATTGATGCTGTGGGCAATGCAGCATTACCGTGAACGACCGTGAAAGGAACTCATAAGGAACGGCGGGATGGAACAGATCTGACATGCTGTTTACAAAAACCCGACGGGGGCGGCGCCAATGATATGGCTCCTCAAGCTTGTCCCAATGCAGCGTCAGGCCAAACCCCTCGCCGTCGGGTCCGTCTTTCTGGTAGCGGGGATTGCCCATGGCCTTGAGCCGCCGGGCCAGAGTCGCCGCATAGCAGTGATCGCACCCTGCTGAGACCCGTCGACAACCGGTTGTCGGGTTCCAGGTCGCGTCGGTCCATTCAATTCCGCTGTTCAGTCCCATGATCCGGACCCTACCGATACTCACTGATCGACGCCATCGAGTAAATCGACCAGAAGCAATCCTGTCCTTCCGTACCCTTGGTGTGGCCGTCCATATCGGCCAAGACGACCACGCCTACCTGGGCCTAGCTCGTACCGCCGGTCTCCTGAATCAGCGGCTCACGCAGGTACTCAAGGAAGTCGTGGCCGTGGTAATAGCGGGGCAGCTTAGCAATCAGGACGAATCCGAGACGCTCGTAGAATCGACGGTGTCCGTCCGTATCAGGACACCGGAGGAAGCAGCGGGCCGCCCCCAGCTCGGCCGCCCGGGCGCAGAACAGCTCGACCAGGCGGCCGCCCAGCCCCTGGCCCTGGCGCGGACCGGCGACCAGCAGGTCGTGCAGGCGGGCCATGCCGGCCACGGCCTCGCCGAGGGCCACCCCGGCCAGTTCGGGGCCGACCCTGGCCTCCACCACCACCGGGCGGCTGGTCCAGTCCAGGTCGGCCCCGAACAGGCGGCGGTCGGCCGCCGCCCACTCCCTGGCCATGAACTCCCGCAGCTCCGGGTGCTCGGCCTCGACCACCCGGCAGGCGATCAGCTCGTCCAGCCCCTCCGGTCGCATGGGCACATCTTCTATGATCGTTCGCGCCGCAGCCGCTCCGAGTGGGATGGGAAGGAAAGGAACCGGATGGACGTCCGCCTCACCGGCGTCTACATCGCCGACGCCAGGCTCCTCTCCGAGGGGGTGGCCCAGCCCGAGGACGCCATGGCCGTGTTCGTCGGCCGGGCCGGCAAGGGGCGGATCGCCCCGTTCGCCGTCCGCCGCTCCTACACCGGCGCCGGCGGCTGGTACCGCGAGGCCATGGCCGTGCTGGCGCCCAACGGCGACGTCGTCTGGCGCAGCCCGGAGCGGCCCCTGACCCTGCGCGGCTCCAGCAAGATCGACACCTTCACCGACGAGGTCCACGGGGTGGTGGTCGACTCCGACGACGACCACGAGCTGGTCCTGCTGGTCAACGGGGACGAGGTCGGCCGCGTCCCCGTGGCCGTGCTCGACGAGGACCCGCCCTGGTCGAGCGGGTCGGAGACCGACGTGCTGGACGAGGCGCTCAAGAAGAGCACGGTGGTCTGGGTCGAGGTCCCGGGCGAGGGCGGCACCGACGGCCGGGCCGTGCCCGTCTGGTACGGCACCCTCGACGGCCGCGTCTACGTGCTCGTTGGCGGGTCCGAGCAGCACGTCCCCGGGCTGGCCGAGGCGACCCGGGTGACGCTGGTGGCCCGCTCCAAGGAGCAGCAGTCGCTGGTCGCCGAGGTCGAGGCGTCCGCCCGGGTGGTCGACCCCAAGGACCCGCTGTTCGGCCGGGTCGCGCCGGTGCTGCTCCCCCGCCGGCTTAACCTGCGTGACGGCGAGCAGGCGGTGGACCGCTGGCGCAAGGAGTGCACCCTGGTCGAGCTGACCCCGTCGTCGATCCCGGCGGAGGTGTAGGGGGATGGGGGGCGGGTAGGCACACGCGAACCGTGGGAAACGAGGCAACGAGCCCGAGGAGGGCCGCATGGGGTTCCGCAAGTCCAAGGCAGGCAAGGCCAAGGAAGCCGTCACCGACCAGGTCAGCGACCGGACCGACGACCTGGTGGCCGCGCTGGACGCGGCCAAGGAGGCGCTCGCCCGGGCCTCCACCGCCGCCAGCCGCAAGGGGGCCGAGCTCAGCAAGGAGGCTGCCGACAAGCTGATGCCCGAGCGGGCCCGCCAGCGCCGCCGCGAGGCCGCCCGCCGCCGCAACCGCCGGCTGCTGGCCGGGACGGCCGCCCTGGCCGGCCTTGGGGTGCTGCTGAGCCGGCTGGCCGGGTCCAAGGGCTCGGAGCTCCGTCAGGGCCTGAAGCGCCAGACCGACAAGGCCAGCGGTGGCTGGGACCGGGTCCCCGAGCCCGCCTCCGGCACCGACCCGGCCTCCTCGGCCGAGGTGACCCAGCTGCACGGCAACGGCGCCGGCAGCGACCCGGCCCGGACGCCGCCGAGCTAGCTGCCGTCC
Source organism: uncultured Actinomycetes bacterium (assembly GCA_937881255.1). GTDB lineage: Bacteria > Actinomycetota > CALGFH01 > CALGFH01 > CALGFH01 > CALGFH01. Next base: position 5,751 of record CALGFH010000396.1, on the reverse strand, counting down.
GGCTTGGCCCGGTACAGGCCGGTGCCCTGCTTGTCCACGCGGCCCTCCTTGGCGAGGGCCGCGAGGCTCTTGACCACCACCCCGCGGACGTCGCGGGTGGTGAACGGGTCGATCAGGCGCTGGGTGAGGGCCCGGTCGAGCACCACCGTCCAGTGGAGGGTCTCGCCGCCGGCCTCGCCCAGCACCCGCAGGCAGACGTCCTTGGGGTCCATGGGTTCCATGACGCGGCCAGGGTACTCGTAGACTTGGAGCGATGAGCCCGCCCGTCGTCCCCGAACCGTGCCCGCTCGACACCGAGCTGCGCCTGGAGCCCGGCGGCCGCTTCGTGTACGTCTCGGACCTGCACCTGACCGACACCGGCCCGAGCGACGACTTCGCGGCCACGGCCGAGCTGTGCGAGCTGCTCGGCTCCCTGCGGCGGCATCCCGGCCAGGTGGTGCTGGCCCTTGGCGGCGACATCCTCGACCTGCTCCAGGTCGGGGGCTCCCCCGAGGAGCGGGTGGCCAGGGTGCTGGACGGCCCGGCGGCGACGCCCATCGGGGACGCCCTCCGGCGCCTGGCCGCCCGGCCCGGCGCCACCGTGCTGTACCTGGTCGGCAACCACGACTCGACCCTGGCCTGGGACGGAGCGGCCCGCAAGCTGGTCGCCGACCGGTTCGGGGTGAGCGCCTTCACCCTCCACGCCAGGATCAGGGTCGAGCGGGCCGACGGGACCGGCGAGGTGGTCGTGGTGGCCGAGCACGGCGACGCCCTCGACCGCTGGAACCGGCGCACCGACCCCTTCGACCCGCTGGACGTGCCCATCGGCGACCACGTGGTCGGCGAGTTCGTCAACCGCCTGGAGGCGGCCAGCGGCCGCTACCCGCAGTTCGCCCTGGACGAGGTCGACAACGTCCGGCCGGGCCTGCTGGTCCCCTGGTGGCTGGTCTCCAACTTCTTCTACAAGTTCATGGGCCGGGCCCTGCGCGACTTCGCCCTCCCGCTGGTGCTGCTGACGATCGCCCTCAACCTGGCCGTCGGGCTGCTCGTCGGCGACCTGGGCCGGATCGCCTACCTGGGCAACCGGGCGGTCCGCTGGGTGTCGTCGTTCGTGCTCACCGACCTGGCCCTGCTGGCCCTGCTCTCCACCTTCCTGGGCCGCAGCTTCCGCCGGGCCGCGGCCGCCTACGGCCTGCCCACCCCCGACGAGGCCGCCGACGAGGCCCAGGCCCGCAAGGGCGACCTGCCCGAGCTGCTGGCCCGGCGCGACCCGGCCGCGACCGTCCTGGTCACCGGCCACACCCATGAGCCGGGCATCATCCGCCTGCCCGGGGACCGGGTGGCCGCCGACGCCGGCTGCTGGGTCAGGGGCCTGGTCCCGGTGCGGGCCTGGCTGTCGCTCCCGCCCGTGTTCGTCCCCACCTACCCGGTGAACTGGGTCGAGGTCCAGGCCACCCCGGAAGGCGTGGCCGTCGACCTGTGGGAGCGGCGCCTGGCCGTGACCCGCCGCCTGGGCCGGATCGAGCACCTGGTCGCCCGCCGCCCCCTCCCCCCGGCCGACGCCGCCGGGGCGCGGGTGGTCGCCCAGGCGGTCGTGTGAGCATCGCCTTCGACCAGGCCGCCGGCTACTACGACGAGAGCCGGGGGATCCCAAGGGAGGTCGAGGAGGAGGCCGCCGACCGGGTTGAGGCGGCCGTCGGGCCGGCCGCCCGCCTGCTGGAGATGGGGGTCGGCACCGGGCGGGTGGCCCTGCCCCTGCACCGCCGCGGCCGCCAGGTGGTCGGGGTCGACCTGTCCCTGCCGATGCTGGAGCGCTACCGGGCCAAGGCGGCCGCGGAGGGCCTGCCGCCCCCGCCGCTGCTGCGGGCCGACGCGACCCGGCTCCCGCTCCGCGACGCCTGCGTCGACGCCGTGCTCGAGGTCCACGTGCTCCACCTGATCCCGGACTGGGAGCTGGCCCTGGCCGAGGCGCGGCGGGTGCTGGTCCCCGGCGGCGCGGTCCTGATCGGCCGGGGCGGCGGCCACCGGGGCGGCCAGGGCCCGCGGATGGAGACCCTCAACCGCTTCGACCAGCTGGCCGCCGAGCTCGGCGGCGGGCCCCGGCGGGTCGGGGCCGACGACGACACCACCAAGGTCGCCGCCCTGGTCGCGCTCGGCGGCACGGCCGAGACGCTGGAGCCGGTCGTCTGGGAGCAGCAGGAGACCTACGCCGAGGCCCTGGCCGCCGTCGAGGGCCGGATCTACTCCTTCACCTGGCGGCTCCCCGACCAGGTCTTCCACACCGCCGCGGGCCGGCTGCGGGCCGAGCTGGAGGCCGCCCACCCCGACCTGGACACCCCCCACCAGGCCGGGCACAGCTTCACCCTGACCGCGGTCCGCTTCTGAGGCCCCGAGGTTTCCCCCCGGTGGGGCCTGGGAATGAGGTGGGAGCCGTGAGGCGGGACGGGGGACGGGTTTTGGGCGGTAGGGGATCCGCCCTTGGGAGGCCCCGTCCGATCCTCCCGCCTCACGCGCTAACCCCCCTCAGGGCCCTTCGAGCCGGGGCAGGACCAGCTCCGCGGCCAGCTCCAGCTGCTCGTCCTCGAACACCGAGAACGGCAGGGCGCCGAAGCTGCTGATCACCTGCTCGACCCCCCGCTCCTCCCAGCCCCTGAGCTGGGCGACGACCTCGTCGGGGGTGCCGACCAGCCGGGAGGCGGCCCAGTCGCGCAGCTCGACCCCGTCCAGGATCCCGTCCGGGGTCCGGGCGACCAGGCGGCCCCAGCGCTCGACCAGGTCGTCGGGGTCCCGTCCGATCAGGGTGTTCAGCCCGAGCGAGCGCCGCACCTCCCCGGGGTCACGGCCGGCCCGCTGGCAGGCGGCGGCCAGCACCCCGGTGCGCTCCTGGTAGTCCTCGGCGGTCATCGCCCAGCAGGTGTTCCAGCCGTCGGCGGCTCGCGCGACCACCCCGAGCAGCCGGTCGCCCTTGCCCCCGACCCACAGCGGGGGCCGGGGCTTCTGCACCGGGCCGGGCACCACCGGAGCCTGGTCGGCGTGGTACCAGCGGCCGCTGAACGAGGCCGGGGCGCCGTCGGTGAGCAGCGCCCGGAGCACCCCCAGGGCCTCCTCGAGCATGGCCAGCCGCTCCCCGGGCCGGGGGAAGGGCAGCCCGTTCTCGGTGAACTCGGCCTCGTTCCAGCCGGCCCCGAGGCCGAGGTCGAGCCGGCCCCCGGCCAGCTGGTCGAGGGTCGCGGCCATCTTGGCCAGCAGGGTCGGCGGCCGGAACCCTGTGGCCAGGACCAGCGTGCCCAGCCGGGCCCGGCTGGTCAGCACGGCCAGGGCGGACAGCATGGTCCAGCACTCGGGGGTGCCCTGGCGGCCGGCCGGGCCGCCGTAGCGCTCCAGGTCGAGCCAGAAGTGGTCCGAGACCCAGAGCTGGTGGAAGCCGGACGCCTCGGCCAGCCCGGCGTAGCGGGCGACCCGGTCGAAGCTGGCCGGCCGCTGGTCCGGGAACGAGATGTCGTAGTGGGGAAGGGCGAGCCCGAGCTTCATGGTGGCCAGTCTTCCGGCCGCGGCGACCCCCCGTCAACGCCAGGCCCCCACCTGCCGATAGAACAGGACGAGACGGATCCAGGAGAGGGGAGAACCGCCGAGATGGGGACGGGCTGGGCCGCTGGCGGGGCACCAGGTGGGCGTCGCCGGCTCGGCGAGGTGCTGGTCGCCGGGAAGGTCCTCACCGACGCGCAGCTGAACGAGGCGCTCAGCGTCCAGCGCGAGGACAAGGGCCGCCGTCGGCGGCTGGGGGAGGTCATCACCGCCCTCGGCCTGGCCGACGAGGTCGCGATCGCGCGCGCCCTCTCCGACCAGCTCGGCCTGCCCTTCCTGGACCTGGGCAACCTGCCCATCCCGGACGAGACGCTGGCCGTGCTCCCCCGCAACGTCGCCGTGCGCCACGGCGCGGTCCCGGTGACGATCGCCCACGACGTGCTCACCGTCGCCCTGGCCGACCCGACCAACGTGCTCGCCCTCGACGACATCCGCCTGGCCACCAAGCTGGCCTCGGTGCGGACGGCGGTGGCCACCGCCTCCGACATCAAGGAGGCGGTCAACCGCTACTACGGCGGCGGCGCCTCCGCCGGGGAGACCTTCGGCTCGCTGGCCGACGTCGAGGGCCTCGAGGCCACCGAGGAGCGCGAGGAGGACCTCGAGCAGGTCGGCGACGTCGACGACGCCCCGGTGGTCCGCCTGGTCAACGCCATCATGGGCGAGGCCCTGCACAGCCGCGCCTCCGACATCCACGTCGAGCCGCAGGAGCGCGACGTGCGCGTCCGGTACCGGATCGACGGGCTGCTGCGCGAGGTCACGGTGGTCCCCAAGGCGATCCAGGGGCCGCTGATCTCCCGGATCAAGATCCTCTCGGGGATGGACATCTCCGAGCGGCGCAAGCCCCAGGACGGCCGCGGCCGGATCAAGCTGGACCGGCAGGAGGCCGACACCCGGGTCTCGTCCATGCCGACCATGCACGGCGAGACGGTGGTCATCCGGCTGCTGCGCAAGGAGACGGAGAAGGCCAAGACCCTGGCCGAGGTCGGCCTGGACGAGCGCGACCGGGTGGTGGTCGAGCGGGCCCTGGGCGAGCCCCAGGGCCTGATCCTGATCACCGGCCCGACCGGGTCGGGCAAGACCTCGTCGCTGTACGCCGGGCTGGCCTCGGTGATCCGTCCCGACATCAACGTGGTCACCCTCGAGGACCCGGTCGAGTACCAGATGGCCGGGGTCAACCAGGTGCAGATCAACGAGCGGGTCGGGCTGACCTTCGCCGGCGGGCTGCGGACGATCCTGCGCCAGGACCCCGACATCGTGATGGTGGGCGAGATCCGCGACCCGGAGACCGCCTCCATCGCCATGCAGGCGTCGATGACCGGGCACCTGGTCCTCTCCACCCTGCACACCAACGACGCCCCGTCGGCGGTCAGCCGGCTGATCGACATGGGGGTGGAGCCGTTCCTGATCACCTCGTCGCTGACCCTGGTGGTCGGCCAGCGCCTGGCCCGGGTGCCCTGCTCGAAATGCTCGGAGCCGGTCGAGGCCGACCCCAAGACGCTGGAGCTGCTCGGCCTCGACCCCGACCAGGTCGACGAGGCCGGGCTGCGCTCGGGCCCGGGCTGCGGCTTCTGCGCCCAGACCGGCTACCAGGGCCGCCTCGGCCTGTTCGAGGTGGTCCGGGTGACCCGCAAGCTGCGCGAGCTGATCGTGGGCCGGGCCACCGAGGTCGCCGTCAAGGAGGAGGCGGTCGCCGGCGGCATGCGCAGCATGCGGGCCGACGGCCTGGCCAAGGCCCTGGCCGGCCGCACCACCCTTGAGGAGGTCCTCCGGGTCACCCCGCCCGACCCCGACCTGGCCCGCAAGGCCACCAGCCGCCCCGGCGCCCCGCCCCCGGCCCAGGTCCCCTCGGCCCCCCGGACCCCGCCCAAGGTGCTGGTCCTGGACGACGACCACACCATCGCCGAGATCGCCGCCGCCGTCCTGGTCGACGGCTACGAGGTGGTCGCGGCCAGCCACCTCGACGAGGGCCTGCGCATCCTCGAGTCCGAGCACCCCGACCTGATCCTGGTCGACCTCGACCTCCCCGGCGCCGACCCCGGCGAGCTGCTGGCCATCCTCCGCACCGGCGCTCGCGACCGCCCGTTCCTGGTCATGTCGACCACCGACGACCGCCGCACCCGCGACCTGGCCACCACCTCCGGGGCCACCGGCTTCATCGCCAAGCCCATCAGCGAGCCCCAGCTCCGC
>CALGFH010000395.1 GCA_937881255.1 uncultured Actinomycetes bacterium | reverse complement strand
TCGGCGACCCGCTTGAGGAAGTCCTGGAGCACGATGTGCTGGTAGTGCTGGCGCACCAGCCGGCGCGCCTCCTCGAAGGTCCGGCCCTGGTCGACCAGCCGGTTGTGGGCCTTCAGGAAGGCCAGGTGGAGCTGGGCGACGATCAGGTTCTCGTCGTTGCGGGGGTCGCCGATGCGGGCCGCCCGGTCGCGCAGCGGGTCGGCGTTGCGCCGCTCCCGGGGCAGGTCGTTGTCGTCGCCCTTGCCCGGCGGCCGCTTGACCGGCACCGAGGTCCCGTTGAGCTTGGTGACCTTGCCGATCAGCATCTTGCTCTGGTTGGCCGGGTCGCGCGGGGCCGGCGGGCCGTAGAGGCTGTCCAGCTCGAGGCTGGCCGTGCGCAGGTTCTTGAGGTCGTCGCGGATCTGGGCCACCGGCAGCGGGCCCAGCCCTGGGGCGAGCAGCTTGGCGGTGGTGAAGGAGCTGGTCTCGAAGGTGATGTCGTGGTCGACGAACTGGCCGAAGTAGGTGTAGATGGCCGGGACCCTGCCGTCGCCGGTGGCCGGGCCGGGATCGACCATCGCCCGGCCGAGCTCCTTCAGGCGCTTGACGGTGGTGGCCGACCGGGGCAGCAGGTTGGCGTCGTCGTCCTGGAGCTCGGGGAACAGGAAGTCGAAGTCCTGCAGCGCCGCCGGGGCCGCGACCGCGAACCCCAGGTCGACCTCGGCGGCCCGGTCGGACAGGGCCTCATGGGCCTGCCGGAGCTGGTCCGGCGTGGCCGACGATCCATGCGCGACCCGTGGCATCGCCGGAGGTTCTCATACTTCCCAAGCTCCGGCAATGCCCCGTTGGTCAGTGTTCGGGAACCAGCCGCCGCAGCAGCGGCTCGGCGGCCCGGATGACCAGCTCGCGGTCGTGGGTGACCACGACGTCGTAGCGGCGCTGGTCCTCGGGCCCGTCGTCGCCGAGGTCGTAGGCGACCAGGGCGGCCGCGAACCGGGGGCCGATCACGATCAGGTCCCACTCGCCCCGCAGGGGGTCGTCGGCGGCCAGGTCGGCCCCCCGGACCCCGGCGACCGGGGTGACCGGCATGCCGTGGCCGAGGGCGCCGGTGAACGCCGCCCGGGTGGCCAGGAACTCATAGCGGCTCCGGGTGGCCGGGGTGAACTGGCCGGCGTCCTGGAAGGAGGCCAGCAGGACGTTGGGCTCGGCCGCGTCCAGGCCCTGGTGCTCCAGCTGCATGCAGGTCTCGGCCAGCACCTCCTTGGTGGCCCGGCGGGACTCCCGGGCCGAGGCCACCACCTCCCAGGGGGTGGCGTCGGGGGTGGCCGGCCGGGCCTGGCGGAGGGGGATGGCCTCGGTCGGCGGGGGCATCTCCGACGGCAGCGGGGCCGGGTGGCCGAACAGGAACCCCTGGCCGATGGTGGCGCCGGCGGCCGCCGCCTCCCGGGCGTGCTTGATCGTCTCGATGCCCTCGGCGATGACCACGGCGTCGGTCCGCTCGGCCTGGGCCCGGACGGTGTTGACGATGTGGGCCGCCTCGGCGGTGGTCCGGCCCTGGAGCAGGCGCATGTCCAGCTTGATCAGGTCGGGGCGGACGAAGGGCAGCACGGCCAGGCTGGCCGGGGCGGCGCCGACGTCGTCGAGGGCCACGCCCCAGCCCGCCTTGCGGGCCTGGGCGACGGTGGCCAGCAGCCGGGCCGGGTCGCCGGCCACGGCCCGCTCGGTCACCTCGACCACCACCCGCAGGCGCCCCTCGGCCAGGTCGATGGCCGGCCGCAGATCGTCGGGGCAGGCGACCCCGAGGGTCACCGGCTCGGCGTTGACGAACAGGGTCAGGGGCGGGACCAGCCCGCCGCGGACGGCCTCGGTGAAGGCGGCCGCCCGGCAGACCCAGTCCAGCTCGGCCACCCTGCCGGCCCGCCAGGCGGCCCCGAACAGGGCCGCCGGCGACTCCAGGGCCGACCCCATCGGGCCTCTGGCCAGGGCCTCGTAGCCGAGGACGTGGCGGCTCTCGAGGTCGATCAGCGGCTGGAACAGCGGCTGCACGGCCCGCTCGTCCAGGACCCGGCGGAAGTCCTCCACCGTCGTCGGGGAGGGGTGGGAGACTCCAGGCGTACTCATGGTGATCTGATCGACCACCGGGCAGCCAGGGTTGAGCGCCCCGACCAGAGGAGCGGCGATGAGCTTCGTCACCGAGAACCAGCCGGACGGCACCCCGACCTGGATCGACCTCGGCATCCCCGACCTGGAGGGGGCGATGCGCTTCTACGGGGCCCTGTTCGGCTGGGACTTCGAGGTCGGGCCGCCGGAGACGATGCGCTACACCCAGTGCCTGCTGGGCGGCCGCCGGGTGGCCGCCCTGGCCGAGAACCCCGACCCGGAGGCCACCGCGTTCTGGTGGAACGTCTACCTGGCCACCGGCGACTGCGACGCCGCGGTCCGGCGGGTCACCGACGCCGGCGGCACCGTCGTCATGGAGCCGGTCGACGTCCCCGACCAGGGCCGCATGGCCATGGTCAAGGACCCGGTGGGGGCCCAGTTCGGCCTCTGGGAGGGCCGCGGGTTCGTCGGCTGCGAGGTCGTGAACGAGCCCGGGTCGCTGGTCCGCAACGACCTCATCACCCCCGACCCCGAGCCGGCGCGGGCGTTCTACGCGGCCGTGTTCGGCTTCACCCTCGACGGCAACCAGGACATGCCGGGCTTCGACTTCACCTTCCTGCGCCGCCCCGACGGCCACGAGATCGGCGGGATCATGGGCGTCCCCGGCGCGCCGTCGTCGTCCTGGGCGACCACCTTCGAGGTCGCCGACACCGACGCCGTGGTCGCCCGGGCCGCCGAGGCCGGCGGCAGCCCCGGACCGGCCGAGGACTTCGTCTACGGCCGCATGGCCACCATCACCGACCCCTTCGGGGCCGAGCTCACGGTGATCGCCCGCCCCGAGGCTCAGCGCGGCTGACCGGGCCGGCCGACCAGGAACCAGGTGACCAGCTCGCCCTTGCCCTTGACCTGGACCGGGCCCCGCCGCTCGAACCGGTAGCGGTCCCGGAGTCGCCGGTAGGTCCGGTCGGTCACCTGGATGCAGCCGGCCACCCCCTGCGACTCCATCCGGCTGGCGGTGTTGACGGTGTCGCCCCACAGGTCGTAGCTGAACTTGCGCCGGCCGATCACGCCGGCCACCACCGGCCCGGTGTCGATGCCGATGCGGACGGCCAGCGGCTCGCCGCCCGGGTCGAGGTGGCGGGCCACCTCCTCGCGCACGTCAAGGGCCATCTCGGCCACCGCCTGGGCGTGGTCGGGCCGGGGCTCGGGCAGCCCGCCGACGGCCATGTAGGCGTCGCCGACGGTCTTGATCTTCTCCAGCCCGTGCCGCTCGGCCAGCTGGTCGAGGGCCGAGAACAGGTCGTCGAGGACGCGCACGACCCGCTCCGGGGTCGTCTCCTGGCTGCGCCGGGTGAAGTCGACCAGGTCGGCGAAGAGCACGGTGACCTCGGGGAAGCCGTCGGCGATGACCTCCTCGCCCTGCTTGAGCCTGGCCGCGATCGGGGCCGGGAGGACGTTCAGCAGCAGCCGCTCGGACCGCTCCCGCTCGGCCAGGAGCAGGCGGTGCTCGGCGTCCAGGGCCCGGCGGCCGCGCACCGCCTCCCCCAGCAGCAGCACCGCCGCCAGCAGGGCCAGGTCGGAGACGGCGCCGCTGAGCAGCCGGCCGGCGAAGTCACTGGGGAGGTCGGTCACGGCCAGGAAGATGAGCGGGGTGGCCCCGAACCAGATCGCGATCGCCAGCGCCCAGCCGCGCCGGCCGGCCGCCCACACGGTGGCCAGGGCGACCGAAAGGGGCACGGCCGAGAACAGGCCCGGGTAGTCGAACAGGTTGTAGTACTGCAGGGTCGCCGCCGAGGCCAGCAGCACGGCCAGGGGCCAGCGCCGCCGGGCCAGCGACAGCGCGGCGATCAGCAGCCCCAGCCCGTAGGCGAGCGCGTCGGGATCCTTGCCCTGGGACGGCGACACGCTGATCGCGACCGTGACCGCGATCGCCAGGGCCACCGCCAGCCCCGCGTCCACCACCGGCGCGGGCAGCCGCCGCAGTCTCGACCGCCAGGACGTCAAAGCCATCCCCGGCAATCTACCCCCAGGTCAGGCCAGGGGGAGCAGCCGCACCGCGAACCTGGCCGGGACGGGGTCGAGCCGGTAGGCGGGAAGGACGCCGGGGCCGCAGGAGGCCGAGCCGATGCCCTGCTGGGCCAGGTCGAGGTTGACCCAGACCCGGTCGCCCGGGACCAGGTCGGCCGGGTGGCGGGCCTGGTCGAGCTGCTCGCTGGTCCAGGGCCGGGCGGTCAGGTCGACCGTCGGCTCGCCCTCGACCCGGAGGCCGCGCCCGCCCCCGTCGGTGAGGGTGGCCCAGCGCACCTCGCGGCGGTTGCCGTTCTCCTGAGGGTAGAGATAGGGGGTCTGGAGCTCCTCGACCGTGGCCGTGAACCGCCCCACCCGGGCCGCCCGGCCGGTGTCGGCGTAGGCCTCGCCCGGCCCCCGCCCGAACCACTCGACCCGCCGGAGCCCGGCCGGCACGCCCATGCGCAGCCCGACCCGGGGCAGCGGGCACGGCCAGTCCCCCTCGGGCACGACCTCCACCTCCAGCCGCAGCCCGCCGGCGACGGCCGACCACCGGTAGGTGACGCCCACCCCCAGGTCGGTGGCGGCCGGCGCCACCCGGCCCCGCACCACCAGGCCGCCCTCCCCGGCCGCGACCTCGTCGATCCGGTGCTGCAGCCGGTCCAGCCCGACCCGCCGCCACAGCGGCTCCAGGGCCTCCCCGTGGTGCCCCCGGTCGTTGTCGGTCGGCGCCCGCCACAGGTCCAGCCGCGGCCCCTCGACCGCCAGGTCGCCGATCCGCAGCAGCCCCCCGGTCACCGGGTCGAAGGCCCCGGGTCCCAGCACCGCCCCGGGACCTGCCGGGGGGCTGTGGACAACCCCGCGCACCTCCCTCACGCGCTCGGGGATGGGGAACTGGCCCCAGGCGACCTCGTGCCCCGCTTCGGCCCACGGCTGATCCGTGGCCAGGACGGCGCGAACCGTGACCCACGACTCGCCGTCGGTGGGCGGGAGGGCGGGCGGGGCGATGGTGGCGGCTTCGCCGGGACCCACCTTCGGGACCTCGAGCTGGCCGGACGCGACCGCGACCCCCTCGGCCTCCAGGGACCACTCGAAGGTGAGGTGGGAGAGGTCGAGGACCTCGTGCAGGTTGGTGACCCGGATGCCGCCGTCGGGGTCCCCGGTGATGCGGACCGGCTCGACCACCTTCTTGAGCTCGGCCAGGCCCGGTGACGGCGTCCGGTCGGGGAACAGCAGGCCGTCGGCGACGAAGTTGCCGTCGTGGAGGGGCTCGCCGAAGTCGCCCCCGTAGGCGAAGAGCTCGGCGCCGTCGGCGGTGCGGGTGCGCAGGCCGTGGTCGATCCATTCCCAGACGAAGCCGCCCGCGCAGCGGGGGTGGCGCTCGAACAGCTCCTGGTACTCCCAGAGGCCGCCGGGGCCGTTGCCCATGGCGTGGCCGTACTCGCAGAGGACGAACGGCATGGCCCGGCGCCGGGCGTCCAGCCCGGGGTCGTCCAGGGGCGGCTCCTGGCGGCGGCCGATCCGGTCGACCTCGTCGTGGGTCGGGTACATGCGGCTGTAGACGTCGACGTCGGCGCAGGACCGGTCGCCCTCGTAGTGCAGCGGCCGCGACGGGTCGCGCTCCCGCGCCCAGGCGGCCATGGCGGCCAGGTTGCGGCCGGTGCCGCACTCGTTGCCGAGCGACCACATGACCACGCTGGGCCGGTTCTTGTCCCGCTCGACGGTGCGCCGCATCCGGTCGACCAGGGCGTCGCGCCAGCGCGGGTCGTCGGCCGGGTTGCCCCGCCAGCCGACCGGCTCGAACCCGTGGGTCTCCAGGTCGCACTCGTCGACCACGTACAGCCCGTAGGCGTCGCACAGCTCCAGGAACCGCGGGTGGGGCGGGTAGTGGCTGGTCCGCACGGCGTTGAGGTTGTGGCGCTTCATCAGCAGCACGTCGGCCAGCATCACCTCCTCGGGCACGGCCCGGCCCAGGTCGGGGTGGAACTCGTGCCGGTTGACCCCGCGGAACAGCACCGGGCGGCCGTTGACGGTCAGGACCCCGTCCTCCACGGCCACCGTCCGGAAGCCGATCCGCAGGGCCACCCGCTCGCCGTCGCCGGCCAGCTGGCCGTCGTACAGCCGGGGCGACTCGGCCGACCAGGGCTCGACCGCCGGGAGCTGGACGGTCTCCCCCGCCGCCGCCTCCACCCCCAGCTCGGGCACGCTGAGCCGGGCGGGCACGTCGGCGTCGACCCGCAGGGTGCCGGCGCCGGTCCGGTGGTCGTAGCCGGCGTGGACGAACCAGTCCCCGATCGCCCCGGCCGGGCGGGCCAGCAGCCGCACCTCCCGGAAGATCCCGGACAGCCACCACATGTCCTGGTCCTCCAGGTAGCTGGCGGCCGACCACTGCCGCACCCGCGCGGCCAGGAGGTGGTCCGGGCCGCCGGCGGCCAGGGCGGCGGTGGCGTCGAACTCGACCGGCAGCCGGCTCCCGGTGGAGCTGCCCAGCTCCCGGCCGTTCAGCCAGACCTGGAGGGACGAGTCGGCCCCCTCGAACCGCAGCACGGTCCGCTCGGCGTCCCAGCCCTCGGGCAGCCGGAACCCGACCCGGTAGTCGCCGGTCGGGTTCTCGGTGGGCACGTGCGGCGGGTCGACCGGGAAGGGGTAGACGACGTTGGTGTAGGCGGGGGCGCCGTAGCCGTGGAGCTGCCAGTGGGACGGCACCGGCAGGCTCGCCCAGCCGGCATCGTCGAAGCCGGGGTCGGCGAACCCGGGGTCGGTGCCGGCCCGCGGGGACAGCCGGAACCGCCAGCTCCCCGACAGGTCGAGGGACCGGGCGTCCGACCCGCCGGGCCAGGCCCGGGGCGGCAGGCCGCCGTGGCCGAGGCCGAGCCCGCCCCCGGGCCCCTGCGGGGTCATGGGCTGGTCAGGTGCAGCAGCAGGGCCTGCTCGGGCCGGAGCACGGGCAGGGGCAGGCCGACCTCGCCAAGGGCCCGGCCGCCGAGGGTGACCCCGCCGGCCTCGGTCCAGCGGGGGGCCACGGTCTGCTTGGTCTGGGGCTCGCCGGCCACGGCCAGCGGACTGACCTGGTAGGCGCGGTCGGGGTCGAGCCCGGGCAGCCGGGCCAGCCCCGGGGTCTCGAACGCCGAGGCGGTCAGCTGCACGTAGGCGAACAGGGCCTCGGCGCGGTCGGGGGCCACCACCCCGTGCAGGTAGGCGGCCGGGTTGGGGTGGTCGGCCCGGACCACCTGGCCGCCGTGGAGCAGCGGCCGCAGCCGCTTGTAGACGGCGATCGCCTCGGCCAGGGCCTGCTGCTCCTCCTCGGAGGCCGAGGCGATGTCCCACTCGATGCCGAAGTGGCCGAACAGGGCCGTCGCCACCCGGAAGCCGAGGTCGTGGGTGCGGCCGGTGGTGTGGGAGCGGGGCGGGCCGACGTGGCTGCCGACCAGCTCGGGCGGCACCAGCAGCTGGGTCCAGCGCTGGATGTGCTGGCGCTCCAGGGCGTCGTTGGTGTCGCTGGCCCAGACCCGGTCGGTGCGGGCCAGGATCCCCAGGTCGACCCGGCCGCCGCCCGATGCGCAGCTCTCGATCTCGACCCCGGGGTGGCGCCGGCGCAGCTCGTCCAGCAGCCGGTAGACGGCCAGGGTCTGGGCGCGCACCCCGGGACGGCCGCCGTGGCCGGCCTCGATCAGGTCGCGGTTGTGGTCCCACTTGAGGAAGGCGATGTCGTGGTCGGCCAGCAGCGCGTCCAGCCGGTCGTGGATGTAGGCCCAGCAGTCGGGGTTGGCCAGGTCGAGGACCTGCTGGTTGCGCCAGGCCTCGGGGAGGCGGCCGGGCCGGCCGGACCCGGACAGGACCCAGTCCGGGTGGGCCCGGAACAGGTCGGAGTCGGGGTTGACCATCTCCGGCTCGACCCACAGCCCGAACTCCATGCCGAGCCTGCGGACGTGGCCGATCAGCGGGTTGAGGCCCTCGGGCCAGACGTCGACGGCCACGTGCCAGTCGCCGAGGCCGGCGCGGTCGTTGCGGCGGCTGCCGAACCAGCCGTCGTCGAGCACGAACCGCTCCACCCCCAGCCGGGCGGCCACCTCGGCCAGCTCGGTCAGGCGCTCCAGCCGGTGGTCGAAGTAGACGGCTTCCCAGGTGTTGAGCACCACCGGCCTGGGCGTGCGCGGGTGCGAGGGCCGCCCGCGCAGGTAGCGGTGGTAGGCGGCGCTCAGCCCGTCCAGGCCCTCGCCGCTGTAGGTGGCCAGCACCGGCGGGGTCGCGTAGACCTCCCCCGGGTCGAGGGCGACCTCCGAGGGGCCGAGCAGCTCGGCCGCGCCCACCCCGGCGTGGCCGTCGGGGTTGCGCTCGGCCCAGTGGACCGCGTCCCCGCTCCAGGCCAGGTGCAGCCCCCAGACCTCGCCGGAGCGGAAGCCGAACCCGGGGGTGCCGGCGGCCAGGACCAGGGTGGCGTCGTGGCCGGTGCGCCCGTGGCGGCCCTCGCGGGCCCAGGTGCCGTGGGGCAGCTGGTGCCGCTGGGGAATGCGCTCCCGGCACCACCGACCGGTCAGGTCGAGCACCTCGACCGCCCGGGCCGGCAGGGGCAGGCTGGCCGCCAGCTGGCCGACCAGGTACGGCCCGTCGCCCAGGTTGCGGAGGCGGTGGCCGACCTCCAGGACCCCCGACGGGTGCAGCTCCAGCCGGGTCATCAGCTCCAGCGCGGCCTCGGGGTCCTCGGCGGAGACCACCGCGCAGGTGCCGCCCTCGCCCAGCTCGACCGACCGGACCAGGAACCGCGGCGACCAGCCGCCGCCGTCGGGCCGGGCCCCGGCCAGCCCGGGGCGCAGCCGCCAGCCGTCGGCCGGCATGGGCAGCAGCCGCCGCCGCACCGGCCGGTCGACGGCCGAGTGGGCCGCCGGCGGGACCAGCGCCTCGGCCAGGCCGTCGCCGTCGGGCAGCGGGCCCAGGTCCGGCCCCCAGTGCAGCACCAGCGGCAGCGGCTCCCCGGTCCCGGCCCGCGCGTCCAGGACCAGCGAGACCCCGCCGGCTCGGAGGTGGAGCACGCCCGGTGGGCTCACCCCTTGGTCGCACCCAGGGTCAGGCCGGCCACGAATTGCTTCTGGAGCAGGAAGAAGATGACCAGGACGGGGATGGCGATGATCACCGAGCCGGCCGAGAGCAGGTTGTAGTCGGTGAAGAACTGGCCCCGGAGGTTGGTGAGGGAGCTGGTGATCGGGAACTTGTCGCCCGACTGCATCAGCACCGTCGCCCAGAAGAACTCGTTGTAGATCCAGGTCACCTGGAGGGTGGCCAGCGCGGCCAGGGCCGGCCGGCACAGGGGCAGGGTGATGCGGAAGAACTGGGTGGAGACGCCGGCCCCGTCGACCCGGGCGGCCTCGAACATCTCGTGCGGCAGGGCCTTCATGTAGTTGCTGAGCACGAAGGTGCAGAAGCCGGTCTGGAACGCGACGTTGACCAGGATCAGCCCCCAGTAGCTGTCCAGCAGCTGGCCCGAGTCGCTCATCCAGAGCGGCAGCGGGATCTCGCGGTAGGCACGGTACAGCGGGATCAGCAGCGCCTGCTGGGGCAGCAGGTTGGCCGCGGTGAACAGCCCGAGCAGGACCAGGTTGAACCGGAAGCTGTAGCGGGCCACCACGAACGCGACGCACGAGGCGAGGAACAGGGTGAGCAGGACCGCGGGCACGGTGATGATCAGCGAGTTGAGGAAGTGGCGGGTGAACTCCCCCTGCTCCCAGGCGTTGGTGTAGTTCTCGAAGGTGAACCCGCCCAACGAGACGTAGCCGTTGACGGAGGTGTAGTCGTAGTCGCGGAAGGAGTTGAACAGCGCCCACACCACCGGGAACAGCCAGGCCAGGGCGGTCAGGACCACGAACACGTACAGCAGGACCCGCCCCGGGGTGAGGCGGCGCCGGTTCCGGGGGACCCGCCCCGGGGTGAGGCGGCGCCGGTTCCGGGTGGTCGTGGCCGCGGTGGCGGCGGGGCGGGTGACGGTGGCGCTGCTCATCGCCGCTCACCCCGCATCACGGTCGACAGGAAGATGGTGATGAACACCAGCGAGATCACCAGCATGATGGTGGCCAGGGCCGAGCCGAAGCCGATCCGGCTGGCCTCGCCGACGACGTTGGAGGTGACCAGGGTCGAGATCAGCTCCAGGCCGTTGGTGCCCTTGTTGATGACCCAGACGATGTCGAAGGCCCGTAAGGACTCGATCACGGTGACCACGATGATGATGATGTTGATCGGTCGCATCACCGGGAGCACCACCGAGAAGAACGTCCTGGCCGGGCTGGCCCCGTCCACGGCCGCGGCCTCCCGCAGCGAGGGGTCGACGCCCTTCAGCCCGGCCAGGTACAGCAGCATGATGTAGCCGGCGTGCTTCCAGCCGGCGGCCACCAGCACCGCCCAGAGGTTGACCTTGGAGTCGCCGTACCAGTCGATCTGGGTGCCGAGCACGGCGTTGAGCAGCCCCTGGTCGCGCGAGTACATGAGCTGCCAGATGAACCCGATCAGGGCCAGCGACAGCACCACCGGCAGGAAGAACGCGGTCTGGTAGAAGCGGGTCCCGCGCAGCTCCCGGTCCAGCAGCACAGCCAGGAAGATGCCGAACAGGGTCGGCAGCACGAACAGGAAGACCAGCCAGATGAGGTTGTGCCGCAGCGCCGGGGCGAACGGCGGATAGTTGGTGAAGACGTTCTTGTAGTTCTCGGTCCCGATCCACTCGATCGTGTCCAGGCCGCCGACGCCGGTCCAGCGGGCGAACGACAGCACCACCGAGGCGATCGCCGGCAGCCACACCCAGAGCACCACCATCGCCAGGGGGATGGCCACCATCACGAACAGGAGGACCCGGTCGGTGCCGGACACCCGGACGCGGCTGCCCAGGCGTCGTCGCGGCACCGCCGCCTCGGCGGGAGCCGCCGGGACGGTCGGCAGGTCGGTCATGGCGCCCCCTTCCCGGTCTCAGGAGGTGAAGATCGACTTCTTCTGGCTCTCCAGGCTCTTGGTCAGGCCGTCGATGTCGTTCGGGTTCTTGATGAAGGTCTGGAGGCCGGGGAGCATCACCGTTGAGGCGAAGTCGGGCCGGGTGTCACGATCAAGGAACTGGGCGATCGACTCGGCCGAGCCGATGAATTCGACCGCCTTCTTCTGCAGCCCGGTGTAGGCGCTGGCGTCGGCCTCGCTGCTCGCGCCGATGACGGTGTTGTTGGCCTTCAGGAGGACGTTCTCGGCCTCGGCGGTGCCGGCGAACTTGAGGAGCTGCTTGGCGCCCTCCTCGTTCTTCGGCTCGGCGCGCATCATCAGGCCGTCGATGGGCGCCTCGATGGCGCCCGTGCCGATGGCCGGGTCGATCTCCGGGAAGGTGAAGAAGTCCAGGTCCTCCCTGTCCTTCTCGGGGAACTGCTCGCCCACGAACATGCCGAGCAGGTACATGCCCGCCTGCTTCTTCTGCAGCGCCTGGGCCGCCTCCTGCCACTCGCGGCCGAGGGCGTCCTCCTGGTGGTAGGGCAGCAGCCCCCGCCAGGTGTCGAACACCTTCTTGACCTCGGCCGAGTCCCAGGCCTCCTTGCCGGCCATCAGGTCGACGTGGAACTGGTAGCCGTTGATGCGCAGGTTCAGCTGGTCGAAGGTGCCCATCGCCGGCCAGCCGTCCTTGTCGGCGAAGGCGATCGGGATCAGGCCGTCCGTCTGCATCTGCTTGGCCAGCGTGACCAGCTCGTCGAGCGTCTTGGGCTCCTGGTAGCCCTTCTCCTCCCAGACCGACTTGCGGTAGAAGAGCCCCCACGGGTAGGTGGTCAGCGGCACGAAGTACTGCTTGCCGTCCTCGCCGGTGGAGGCCTTCTTCAGCGCCTCGCTCATGCCGGACAGGCCGCCCCAGACGTCGCTGATGTCGCCGGCCAGGCCCTGGGCGGCGAAGAACTGCATCCGGTAGCCCGCGAACCAGGTGAACACGTCGTCGGGGTTGCCCTGCAGGTAGTTGTTGATGTTCTCCTGGAAGGTCTCGTGCTCGATGGTGTTGACCTTCACGG
Organism: uncultured Actinomycetes bacterium; assembly: GCA_937881255.1. GTDB lineage: Bacteria > Actinomycetota > CALGFH01 > CALGFH01 > CALGFH01 > CALGFH01. The sequence continues at coordinate 3,512 of CALGFH010000395.1, read as the reverse complement.
TCAGCCCCGAGGCGGCCAGCATGTCGGCGTAGGCCTTCTTGGGCACGGCGTCGGACTGGTTGGAGCCGAAGGTCACCTCCTGGGAGGCGCTGCCGCTGCCGCCGCCGTCGTCGCCGCCACCGCAGGCCGCGAGCAGGCTGGAGAGCGACAGGGCCGCTCCGGCGCCCAGGGTGCCCTTGAGGAAGCCGCGCCGGCTGAGGCCGGCCGCCGCCACCGACGGCGGGATCAGACTGGCCAGGTACTCGGACTCCGACCGGGGACGGGACATGTCGCCTCCCTTGCGTGGCGCTCGGGCGCCGTGGACGTGGACCGGAGGGCACGTGCGGTGGGTCGGCTAGCCGGCGAGCTCCACCCGGCAGCCGGCGGCGGCGATCTCGGCCACCACCTCGGGGTCGGCGGTGGGGTCGGTGATCAGAAGGCTCACCTCCTCGATGTCGCACACCTTGGCCAGCTCGACCTCGCCGACCTTGGAGCCGTCGGCGACGATCACGCGGCGCCGGGCGGCCAGCAGCATGGCCCGCTTGACCTCGGCCTCGGGCAGGTTGACGTTGGTGATGCCGACCTCGGGGTCGACGCCGTTGCAGCCGACGAAGGCCACCGAGGCCCGCAGGCGCTCCAGCAGGGTCGTGCCCAGCGGGTTGACCAGCGAGTGCTGGAGGGGGCGGAGGGTGCCGCCGGTGACGACCACGCTGATGCGCGGGGTGGCCCGTTCCAGCTCGAGGGCGATGTTGAGCCCGTTGGTGACCACGGTGACGTCGCGCAGGTCGCTCCGGAGGACCAGCGCCCGGGCGATGGCGGTGGTGGTCGTGCCGACGTCCAGGATCACGGTGTCGCCCACGGCGATCATCCCGGCGGCGTGGACACCGATGCTCGACTTCTGGAGGGGCGCCTCCCACTGCGACGATTCGAAGGGCCGCTCCCCCAGCAGCCCCGTCGGCGGCACGGCGCCGCCGCGGACCCGCCGGACCCGCGCCCTGGCCTCCAGCGCCGTCAGGTCGGCCCGGACCGTGACCGCCGACACCCCGAAGCGGCCGGCCAGGTCGGTGACCCGCGCGAACCCCTCGTCCCAGATGATCCCGGCCATGCGCGCCTGGCGCACCTCCGCGAGCGGGCTGAGCTCGGAGACGCCACCGCCGGCTGGCCGTTCACCCATGTGTGCCCTCCTCTGGGCACATTGCGAACGCTTGCCCGATGCATGTCAAGTCTTCGGTGTCGTCACCGTTCCGCAAGCATTCGAAAACGACCCACGGGCCGGGCGGCGGCTCAGGCGGGACCCGGGGGGATGTTCTGGTTGCGCCGGAACAGGTTGCCGGGGTCGTAGCGGCGCTTGACCTCGACCAGCCGGTCCCAGGTGGCGTCCGGATAGGCCTGGCGGACCCGATCCGGCCCCTCGTCGCTGAGGAAGTTGACGTAGACGCCGGGGTCGCCCTGGCGCAGGGCGGCGGCGAACCGGTCGGCCCAGGCGTCGTTGGCCGGCCGGTCGGCGGCCTGCTCGTAGACGCAGCCGACCGCGGCCATGATCCGGCGGTGGCGGTGGGCGAAGGCGGTGGCGTCCACCGGCACCCGGGCCATGGCCCCGCCCAGGACCCGCAGCTGGGCCACGGCCATGGGCGCGGTCGAGGCGCCGAGGTGCTCGATCACGGCCTCGGCGGCGGCCGCGTCGAACGTGTCCATGAACAGCGAGCGGGCCGACTCCTCCACCACCTCGAACTCGTCGTCCGGGCCCTGGAACAGGCCGGCGTACGGCATCGGCTGGACCATGTCGGCGACCGGCTCGGCCAGGGCCCGGAACGGCGCCAGGGCCCGCTCCCCGGCCTCGGCGTCGCCCGCGTAGGCCAGCAGGGCCATCACCACCAGCTTGCCGTGGGCCGCGGCGGGCACGAACGGCATCGGCGGGGCGACCATGATGTTGGCGATCATCGACAGCTCCTCGGGGGCCGCGGTGGCCTCGGCCACCAGCCCCTCGATCACCTCGGGGCTGCCCGGCAGGAGCAGCATGCCGCCCACGATCGAGGGCAGCTCGTGGAGCCGGTACTTGAAGCGGGTGGCCACCCCGAAGTTGCCCCCGCCGCCGCGGATGGCCCAGAACAGGTCGGGGTGGTGCTCGTCGTCGACCTGGAGGACCTGGCCGTCGGCGGTGACCAGCTCGGCCCCGAGCAGGCTGTCGATGGTCAGCCCGTGGCGGCGGACCAGGAACCCGACCCCGCCCCCGAGGGTGAGGCCGCCGATCCCGACCGACCCGGTGTCGCCGAACCCGGTGACCAGCCCGTGCTCGCCCACCTGGACGGTGTAGGCGCCCGCCGTGAGGCCGGTCTGGGCCCAGGCCGTCCGGCCCTCCAGGTCGATGTCGAGGGCGGTCATCTCCGAGAGGTCGAGCACGATCCCGCCGTCGCTGACGCTGTGGCCGGCCAGGCTGTGGCCGCCGCTGCGCACGGCCAGCTCGGCGCCGGACTCGGCGGCCAGGGTGACCACCCGGGCGACCTCCTCGACGCCGGCGGGCCGGACGACGGCCGCCGGGCGGCGGTCCCACTTGCCGTAGAAGACCTTGCGGGCCTGGTCGTAGCCGGCGTCGCCGGGGACGGTCACCCGGCCGCCGACGCCGCGCTTGAGCTGGTCGAGGTTGAGGGAGGTGGTGGACGAGGAGGACAACGGTGTGCTCCTTCCTTGCCTCGCTGACGGGCAGCTGACAAGGTACCGGTCCCCCACGACAGCCGGCAGCGCCGGCGTGCTGGCCGCTCCTTCTAGTCGTCCTGCTCGGGCTTGACCTGGGCGGCCTGCACGGCCGCCCTCGCCTTCTCGGGCATGAGCCTGCCCCCGGCCACCTGGGCCTTGTTCTTGACGCTGCCGGCGATCACGTGGTCCTTGCCGGCCATCAGGGCCTCGAAGCCGTCCCTGGCCACCTCGGCCGGGTCGTCCTTGTCGGCGTCGGCGACCTTGGTGCCGTCCATGCCGGCCCGCTCGAAGAACTCGGTCTCGGTCGGGCCCGGCTGCAGCGCGGTCACGGTGACGCCGGTGTCCTTCAGCTCGAACCGGATCGCCTGGGCGAACGACTGCAGGAACGCCTTGGAGGCGGCGTAGGTGGCGTAGTACGGCCCGGGCATGGTCGCCGCCACCGAGGAGGTGATCAGCACCCGCCCCTGGCCCCGCTCGACCATCCCGGGCAGGGCCCGCTTGGCCAGATGCACCACCGCGGTCACGTTGACGGCGATCAGCTCAAGGTCGTCCTCCAGCGGGATGTCCCTGGTGAAGTCCCCGTTGACCCCGATCCCGGCGTTGAGCGCGACCGCGTCCAGCGGCCGCCCCCCGGCCTCCACCGCCGCCCACAGCCGCTCCACCCCGTCATGGCTCGACAGGTCGGCCCTGACCGCCCGCACCTCGACCCCGTTCCCGGACAGGCTCGCCTCGGCCGCGGCCAGCTCGTCGTCCTCTGCGGTGATGATCACGTCGAACCCGTTCTCCACGAACAGCCGGGCCAGCTCCAGCCCGATCCCGCTCGACGCCCCCGTCACCAG
>CALGFH010000394.1 GCA_937881255.1 uncultured Actinomycetes bacterium | reverse complement strand
GGGCCGAACCGGGGTCGCTGACGCATGGCGCCCCCCAGGCCATGGCCTCCAGCAGCCGGACCGGCTCGGCCACGGTCACGGCCGAGGCGCAGGCCATGGCCGTGGGCACCAGCTCGTCGGCCAGCGGCTCGGCCAGGCCGGGCCAGCGCCAGCCGTCGTCGGCCTGCTCGAGCACGGCCGAGGAGGGCAGCCCGCGGGCCCAGCGCAGCCGCTGACGCACAAAGGGCGAGATGACCGAGCGGCCGGCGGCGTGGTCGCCCGCCGGGGCCAGGACGCCCCGCTCGCCGGCGGCGTCGGCGGCGGCCGGCTGGTCGGCCACGATCGCGGCCGCCCGCCCGGCCGCCGCCGACCCGGCCTCGGCGGCCGAGCCGACCCACAGGGCCAGCGGCCGCCCCGGCGGGACGCGCCCGGCCGAGGCCACGGTGGCCATGACCGCGGCCGGCTCGGGCGCGCCGGGCTCGACCGTGGACGGCACGCACCACCGGTACAGCGCCACCAGCAGCGGCTTCAGCGACTCCGGGGGTCGGCGGTCCAGGGCGAGCCCGAGCAGGGGAAGGGTCATGCGCCGAGCAGCTCCCGTACCACCGGTGACCAGCTCAGGGCCAGCACCCGCTCCCGGCCGGCCGCACCCAGCGCCTCGGCCAGGGCCCGGTCGCCGGCCAGGCGGTCGATGGCCGCCCCCATGGTCTCGGGCGAGCCGTCGGTGACCAGCCCAGTGACGCCGTCCTCGACCCATTCGAGCACACCGCCGGCGTCGTCGGCGGTCACCACCGGCTTGCCGGCCAGGAAGGCCTGGAGGGTGACGTAGCCGTAGTCCTCGTCGGAGGGGGCGTAGACAACCGCCAGCGACCCGGCGAACAGCTCGACCAGCTCCTCGTCGGGCACGAAGCCGCGCAGCTCGACCCGGTCGCCGAGGTCCTGGCCGCGCACCCGGGCGGCCAGGTCGTCCAGGAACTCGCCCCGGCCGGCGACCACCGAGCGCACCTCCGGCCTGGTGTGGGGCAGGCTGTCGACCAGCAGGTGGGGCCGCTTGTTGGCCTCCAGCCGGGTGGCGCAGAACACGTAGTCGCCGAACGGCCCCGGGTGCAGCCGGTCGGCCAGCGGCGGCGGGTGGTACAGCGGCTTGGCGGCCAGACCGCTGAACTCGCGCAGCCGGTCGGCCACCACCCCGGAGATGGTGTACAGCCGCTCGGCCTCCTCCAGGGCCCGGTTGTCCCACTCGCTGAGCAGGCGCTGCACCTCGAGGGCGGGGTCGTCGGGGCCGAAGTCGGACCAGGCGGCGTCGGCGGCGTCGTAGGCGCCGCGGTGCTGGTGCAGCAGCCACACCACCTTGCGGGGGTGGCGGACGAAATAGGAGGGGAAGTTGGTGGCGATCACCAGGTCGGCGTCGACCGGGACCAGCCGCCAGGCCAGCGGGGCGTCGAACAGCCGGTCCTTCTCCCAGGCCACCGGCAACCGCACCAACTCGGCCCGGTGCCCCTCGGCGGCGATCGCCTGGACCAGGTTCTCCTGCAGCAGCTCGGCGCCGCCCCGCACGAACGGCTTCTGGGCGCCGCAGACGACCACGTCCACTTTCCTCTGACTCCTCATTGCTCACGCGGCTTTCATCGCGTCGCACGGTACTATACGGCGCGATGCCTTCCCGAACTTCGCCCAGCCAGCCGACGCTGGCCCCGATCCAGGCCCGCGTCGCGGCTATCGAGCGCCTGCCGATGGAGCGGGTCAACGCCGGCGCCGACACGTCGTTCTGGCGCGGCTTCGGCCGCGCCGTCGGCGAGGTCTACGAGTACCGCGAGCTGCTCCTGAACCTCGTCCGCAAGGAGCTCAAGACCAGGTACAAGGACTCGTTCCTGGGCTTCCTGTGGTCGCTGCTGCGGCCGATGTTCCTGCTGGCCGTCTACTACATCGCCATCGGCAAGTTCCTCGGCGTCCCCTTCCCGCTGTTCCCCATCTTCCTGTTCTGCGGCCTGGTCGCCTGGACGCTGTTCACCGACGTCCTCGGCGGCTGCACCGGCACCGTCGTCAGCAACGCCGGGCTCGTCAAGAAGGTCTACTTCCCCAGGGAGCTGCTGCCCCTGTCGGTGGTCGGGGCCGCCCTGGTCAACTTCGCCATGCAGCTGCTGGTGCTGGTGGCCGCTGTGCTGGTGTTCGGCGGCGAGCTGCACGGCCAGCAGCCCTGGCTGCTTCCGCTGGCCCTGCTGGCCCTGCTGCCGTTCATGACCGCCTGCGGCCTGTTCCTGGCCGCGGCCAACGTCTCGTTCCGCGACGTCGGGCACCTCATCGAGATCGTCCTGCTGCTGTGGTTCTGGACCACCCCGATCGTGTACGGGGTCGGGGGCGTGCTGAACCGCATGCACAACGCCGGGCTGGACTGGATGGCCAAGCTGTACCTGGCCAACCCCATGGCCAACGTGGTCATCGGGTTCCAGCAGGCGGTCTACGGCGACTACAACGACGGCACCACCCAGCAGACCTTCCAGGGCCCCATCGCCCTGCGCCTGGTCGTGCTGACGGCCGGGTCCCTGGTCCTGCTCTGGCTGGCGCAGCGCTTCTTCAGCCGCGCCCAGGGCAACTTCGCGCAGGAGCTGTAGCTAGACGGTGGCGGCCACGATCATCCGGGTGAACGACGTTGCCAAGAAGTTCACCATCAACAAGGACAAGTCGCTCAAGGAGCGGCTCACCGGCCTGGGCCGGTCCCGACAGTACCGCCAGGAGTTCTGGGCCCTCAAGGGCGTGTCGTTCGAGCTGGAGGCGGCCAAGACCCTGGGCCTGATCGGGGCCAACGGGTCCGGCAAGAGCACCCTGCTCAAGGTGATCGGCGGGATCCTGGCCCCGGACGAGGGGTGGGTGGAGCGCCGGGGGCGGCTGGCCGCCCTGCTGGAGCTGGGCGCCGGATTCCACGGCGACCTGACCGGGCGCGAGAACGTCTACCTCAACGCCTCGATCCTCGGCCTGACCCGCCGCCAGACCGACGCCTACTTCGACGCTATCGTCGACTTCTCGGGCATCGAGCGGTTCATCGACACCCAGGTCAAGTTCTACTCGAGCGGCATGTACGTGCGCTTGGCCTTCGCCGTCGCCGTCCACGTCGACCCCGACATCCTGCTGGTCGACGAGGTCCTGGCCGTGGGCGACGAGCCCTTCCAGCGCAAGTGCATGGAGCGGATCAAGCAGTTCCAGCGCGAGGGCCGCACGATCGTGTTCGTGACCCACGGCCTGGACCAGGTCCGCCAGCTCTGCGACCGGGTGATCATGCTGGAGAGCGGCGAGGTGGTGGTCGACGGCACCCCGGTGGACGCCCTGCGGGCCTTCCGGGAGCGCTACAACGTCCAGGCCGGGCAGGAGCCCGAGCACGGCGACCGGCGGCTGGAGATCCTCAAGACGATCGTGACCGACGGCGCCGGTCGGCCCAGGGACCGCTTCACCCCCGGCGACGCCCTCGGGATCGAGTTCGAGGTCGTGGCCCACGAGCCGACCGACGACTGGGTCGCCGGCGTGGCCATCAACAACCACCTCGACCTGCTCGTGTACGGCACCAACACCAGGCTCCAGGGGATCGAGCTGCCGCCGATCTCGGGCCGGCGGCGGGTCTGCTACCGCTTCCACGCCATCCCGATGGTGGAGGGCCAGTACTACGTGACCGTGGCCGTGCACCCCGAGGTGGGGCCCGAGTACCACCGGCTGGACCGGGCCGTCTCGTTCAAGGTCTTCAGCGAGGCCGCCGACCACGGGGTGCTCTACCTGACCCCGCGGATCGAGGTGTCGGAGTGACCGCCCCTCTCGACCGGAGCGGGCGGGTCGCCCTGGTCCCGGCCCGCTTCGGGCAGGGCGCGGTCGGCGGGGCCGAGATCGTGCTCGACCAGATGGCCAGGCGCCTCCAGGCCCGCGGCAGGGAGGTGGAGATCCTCACCACCTGCGCGCTGGACCACCACACCTGGGAGAACGTGCTGCCCGCGGGCAAGTCCATGGAGGATGGCCTGCTGGTCCACCGCTTCCCGGTCGCGACCACCCCCGGCCCAGAGCGGGCCCAGCTGGAGCAGGCGATCCTGAGCGGGGCGCCGCTGCGCCTGCATGAGCAGCAGCGGTGGATGAACGCCGGCATGCGCTCCCCGGAGCTGTTCCACTATCTGCTGGACCAGGCCGGCGAGTACCGCACGATCATCTTCACCCCCTACATGTTCTGGATCACCTTCGCCTGCTCCCAGATCGCGCCCGAGCGCAGTGTCCTCTGGACCTGCCTCCACGACGAGCCCTACGCCTACCTGGAGCTGTTCCAGCCGCTGCTGACCGGCGTGGGCGGGCTGCTGTTCCAGACGCCCCCCGAGCACGAGCTGGCCCACCGCCTGGTGGCCACCCCGGCCCCGCACGCCCTGGTCGGCTGCGGGGTCGAGGTCCCCGACGGCTACGACCCCGAGGGGTTCCGGCGCCGCCACGGCATCGACGGCCGCTTCCTGCTGTACGCCGGCCGGCGTGAGGGGGCCAAGGGCTGGGAGACGCTGCTGGGGCAGCTGGCCGCCGTCCTGGGCCGCCGCGACCTGCCGTTCTCCCTGGTGACGATGGGCGCCGGCGAGGTCAGGCCGCCGGCCGCCATCGCCGACCGGGTGGTCGACGTCGGCTTCCTGCCCGACGCCGAGCGCGACGCCGCGTTCGCGGCCGCCGACGCCTACCTCCAGCCCAGCCGCTTCGAGGCCTTCTCGCGGACGATCATGGAGGCCTGGCTGGCCGGCACCCTGGTGATCGCCAACGGCGGCTCGGACGTGGTCCGCTACCACTGCGAGCGGTCGGAGGCCGGCCTGCTCTACGACGACGAGCTCGAGCTCGAGGAATGCCTGGCCTTCCTGGCCAAGGCCCCGGAGACGGCCGCCGAGCTCGCGGGCCGCGGCCGCGCCTATGTCCTCGACAACTACCAGTGGGACACGGTGCTCGACAAAGTCGAGGCGGCCCTGACCACCTGGACCTGAAAGGGCGCCGGCGCATGCGCATCCAGATGGTGTCGCCCTACCCGCCGATCCGGGACGGGATCGCCGCCTACGCGGTACAGACGGTGGCGGCGCTGCGCCGCGAGGGCCACGAGGTCGAGGTGCTCTCGCCCGGCCCCTCGGCCGCCCACCACCACCTCGACCTGCACGGCCCCCGGGGGCCGCTGGTCCTGGCCCGCCGGGTCCGCGGCTACGACAAGGTCATCATCCAGTTCCACCCCGACATCGTCTATCCCGTCCCCTCCACCCCGGCCCGCCACGCCATGGTCAGCCTGGCCCTGCTGGCCGCGGTCCGGGCGGCCCGCCGCAGCGAGGTGGTCGTCCACGAGATCGACTACGCGGTGGGGCGCCGGCGCGGGCCCGACGGC
>CALGFH010000393.1 GCA_937881255.1 uncultured Actinomycetes bacterium | reverse complement strand
GCGCTGGGCTTGAACCTGGCCGGCGATCTCGCCGCCGACCTCGAGCTGGCCGACCAGGCCGTCCACCGGTGGTGGCCGGACGCGCCGGGCCGCGTGGGCGAGGTCCGCTTCGCCCACTCGCCGGGGCGGTTGGACCCGGCCTACCTCAACAGCCTCCGAGCCTTCGACGTGGCCTTGTCCTCGACCTCGACGACGGGGCCAAGGGGGTCGTCGGCGTCGACACCCGGTACCACGAGCGGGCCAAGGCCGAGACGCCCAAGCCGAGCAACCTGCGGCGGTACCTGGAGGTGGCCGAGCGGTCGGGCGCCTTCACCGAGGGGGCCATCGGCACCCTCAAGGGACGGTCCGAGCTGGCCGAGCTGTGGCTGGAGCACCTGCTACTGCTGTCGATGCTCCAGCACACCAGCGGCCGCTGGCGCTGGGGCCGCTTCGTCGTCGTCCACCCGGCTGGCAACAGCGACTACGCCGAGCTCTGCGCCCGCTACCGGACGCTGCTCGAGGACCAGTCGACCTTCTCGTCGGTGACCGTCGAGGAGCTCCTGGACGCCGGTGCCCTCCCGAAGACAACGGTCGCCGCCCTCCGCGACCGGTACCTGCCCATGTGATCGCGGCCCCTCACCGGGCCGCGACCGCTCCCGCGCCGGCTCCTCGGACCGTGCCCTCGGACAGCCGTTGGGCGAGCCAGATGGGGACCACCGAGACCACCACCAGCAGGACCGCGACCACGTTGACCACCGGGGCCTGGCTGGGGCGGGTCAGGTTGGTGAAGACCCAGATGGGCAGGGTCTGGACGCCGGCGCCGGCGCCGACGGTGAAGGTGGTGACGATGATCTCGTCGAAGGAGAAGGCGAAGGCCCGCAGGCCACCGGCGAGCAGGGCCGAGCGGAGGGCGGGAAGGTGACCAGGCGGAAGGTCTGGACGCCGTCGGCGCCCAGGTCCATGGACGCCTCCTCAAGGGAGCGGGAGACCCGCACGCTGCAACGTGGCCGCCGCGCTTCCTAGTAGCCAGCTCGACCGATGCGACGGGGCGGGACGCGAAGCATGACGTTCCGCTCCGTCGTGTCCATGCTGGTGAGGTTCGCGGTGAGAAGTTTCTCTACGAACTCAAGGCCGGCTCGGTGACGACGCTCATGCGGCCGATGGCCAGCCCCTGGTAGAGCAGGGACGTGCCCACCACGCCGGCCAGGCCGGCCGCCGCCCCCCAGCCCACCCCCGGCCACGAGACGGCGTCCCCTCACAACGCCACGACCACCAGCAGCAGGGCGAAGCTGACGAGCTGGGAAGCAGGAAGACCCACGAAGACGTGCGCCCGCCGGGTGAGGACGCCGCCGGCGAAACCGACACCCCGTAGGACACCGCGGCGGCCAGGGCCAGGAGGATCTCCATCGCGCTTGTCCCTGGGATCGGTCATGGTTGTCCAGGCTATAGCGGGAGGAGGAGGCGCCATGCGGCTGACCAAGTATGGGCACTCGTGCCTGCTGGTGGAGGAGGGACCGGCCCGGCTGCTGCTGGACCCGGGCACCCTCTCCGGCGGGTTCGAGGGGCTGGAGGGCCTGACCGCCGTGCTGGTCACCCACCAGCACGCCGACCACCTCGACCTCCAGCGGCTTTGCACGTTGCTGGACCGCAACCCCGGGGCCCGGGTGCTCTGCGACGAGGGCAGCGCCGAGCAGCTCGCCGCGGCCGGCGCGGCGGTCGAGGTCGTCCACGACGGCGAGGAACTGGACGTCGGCGGGGTCAGCGTCCGCGTCGCCGGGCGTGACCACGCGGTCATCCACCCCGACATCCCGGTGGTCCCCAACGTCGGCTACCTGGTGGGCGGGCGGCTGTTCCATCCGGGCGACGCATTCACCCCGCCGGGCCGGCCGGTCGAGGTCCTGGCGGTCCCGGCCGGGGCGCCGTGGCTGAAGGTGTCGGAGCCGATCGACTACCTGCGCCAGGTGCGCCCAAAGGTGGCCGTGCCAGTGCACGAGCTGGTGCTGTCCCAGGCCGGGAAGGCGATCCACTACCGGCAGCTCGAGCAGCTCGGCGGGGCGACGCTGCGGGTGCTGGACGACGGCGCTCCCGTGGAGCTGTAGTGCCGCTGCAGAACCGCGTCACCCCCACCGGGGAGATCGTCGCCGACCCGGGACGCGGCCTGCTGATGGGCAACCGCGGCTGCCTGCACGGGCCGGACCGCCGGCTGGGCGTGGCCCGCTGGCGGTCGAAGCTGTGGATCTGCTGCGTGCTGGACTGGAAGGGCGTGCGGCGCGACCCGATGCCGCCGGGTCGCTGGACGGCACTGTTCTTCCTGGACGAGGCGACCGCGCTGGCGGCGGGGCACCGCCCGTGCGCGTACTGCCGCCGCGCCGACTTCGTCGCCTTCGCCGAGGCGTGGCGTGGCGCGCACCGGCTGGCGCAGCGGCCGCGCGCCGCCGAGATCGACGCGCGCCTGCACGCCGAGCGGGTCGACCCGCGCTCGCGCCGGCAGGTGACCCGGCCGGCGGTGGCTGGCGAGCTGCCCGACGGCGTCATGGTCCGCGCCGGCGGCACGCCCGGGCTGCTGGCCGGCGGCGCCCTGCTGCCGTGGACGTTCGCCGGCTACCGGGCCTCCGTCCCGCTGCCGCCGGCCATGCCGGTCGAGCTGCTCACGCCGCCGGCGACGGTGGCGGCCGTCGCCGGCGGCTACCGCCCACTGCTGCACCCGACGACTGCGGGGGGCTCCGCCCCCGCAACCCTCCCGGACCTGATGCCTCGGTGGGTCGGGTGCTAGGGCGGTGAGCCGAGCGCCTTCACCGATCGGCCGAGCACGTTGTCGATCCCCCACCGTTCCGCCAGCTCGAGCAGCCGCTCGGCGTCAGGTGGCCTGGACGGCAGGGCGGTGTCGACGGTCGGCAGCGGCAGCGTCCGGACCGTGCCGACGACCCGCGGCGCCACCGTGAGGTAGTCCCGGGCCGCGTTGAGCTTGCCCGCGACCCCGGCGAGGTGGGGGTCGCGGGACGCGGCGGCGTCCAGCAGCGCATCCAGCGTCCCGAACCGCGCCAGCAGGCTGGCGGCGGTCTTCTCCCCGATCCCGGGAACCCCGGGCAGCCCGTCGCTGGGGTCGCCCCGAAGGGTGGCGAAGTCGGCGTACTGCGCCGGGGCGATGCCGTACCGTGCCCGCAGCGCGGCGGCGTCCATGACCTCCAGCTTGGTGACGCCGCGGGCGGTGTACAGCACGCGGACGTCGCGGTCGTCGTCGATGAGCTGGAACAGGTCGCGGTCGCCGGTGACGACGTCCACGGGCACGGTGGCCCGCTCGGCGAGGGTGGCGATCACGTCGTCGGCCTCGTGCTCGTCGGCGCCGACCGCGGCAATGCCGAGGGCGTCGAGCACGTCGAGGATGATCGGGACCTGCTCGGCGAGCCCGGTCGGCTCGGCCTCGCCGGGGGGCGCGCCGCCGCCTCCCGGCGCCGTCTGCTGGTCGGCGAGCCGGTGCGTCTTGTAGGTGGGCAGCAGCGCCACCCGCCAGGCGGGGCGCCAGTCCTGGTCGAGGCAGGCCACCAGATCGGTGGGGTGGTACCGCGTGATCAGCGTCGACACCATGTCGAGGAAGCCGCGGACCGCGTTGGTGGGGGTGCCGTCCGGCGCCGGGATGGAGGCCTTCACCCCGTAGAAGGCGCGGAAGTAGAGGCTGGCGGCGTCCAGCAGCATCAGGCTCATGCGCCGGCCGGTGCTCGCCGGGCCGCCCGGAACATGCCCACGACCTCCTCGACGGTGCTCGCGTCCTCGGCGGCCTTGTCGTCGCGCCAGCGGCCGCTGAAGCGCGGGAACCGCAACGCCAGCCCGGAGTCCTCCTTGAGCAGATCCCATGCGGCGGTGTGGGTCGGCGACAGGGTCAGCTCGGCGGCCAGCACCTCCACCACCAGGGCGGGCTCGAACCACACGTCGGCGTGGCGGCGCGTGTCGACCCGCGCGGGCGGCTCGGGGCGGACCAGCGGGGCGAGCCGAGCCGGCAGCGCCGCCAGCTCCGCGTCGCTGAACCCGGTGCCGCACTTGCAGATCGTCTGGAACCTGTCCGCGGCCGGGTCATAGACGGCCAGCAGCAGCGCCCCGTAGATGCCAGCGCGCCGGCCCCGCCCATACAGCGCCCCCACCACCACCAGGTCCAGGGTGTCGCTGAGCTCGGTGCGGTAGTCGCGCTTGAGCTTGATCCACGACCAGCCGCGCGCGCCGGCCTGGTAGCCGACGGTCGGCGCCAGGGACTTGCAGATCAGGCCCTCGCAGCCGTCGGCGACCGCCTGCTCAAACAGCGCCTCCAGGGCCACCTCGTCGTCGACCTGCTCGGCGGTGGCCAGCCGGAGCTGCGGCGACGGGGTGATGGCCTCGGCCAGCCGCGCCCGCCG
>CALGFH010000392.1 GCA_937881255.1 uncultured Actinomycetes bacterium | reverse complement strand
TCGAGGGTGGCCGGGCTGGTCCCGGGCGGGGTCGAGCCGTCCGGCGACCAGGCCCGCCAGCGGGCCCCCCGGCGCCAGGAGGGGACGCCCGCCGGCCGGGCCGTCCCCTCGACGACCAGGCCGGGGGTGGCGGCCAGGACCTCGTCGGGGGTGCCGGCGAGCAGGCCGCGGCCCCGGTCCAGCACCAGCACGGTGGCCGCCCGCTCGGCCTCGTCCAGGTAGGTGGTGGCCACCACCACGGCCGCGCCGCCGGCGGCCGAGGCGGCCAGCAGGCGCCACAGCTCGGCCCGGCTCACCGGGTCGACCCCGGTGGTCGGCTCGTCGAGGATGAGCAGGTCCGGCTGGTGGGCGACGGCCATGGCCAGGGCCAGCTTCTGGCGCATGCCGCCCGAGAGCTGCCCGGCCAGCCGGTCGCGGGCCGTGGCCAGGCCGGTCCGCTCCAGCAGGGCCCCGACCCGCCGGCCCAGCTCGGCCGGGTCGAGGCCGTAGGCCCGGCCGGCGAAGCTCAGGTTCTCGTCGACGGTGAGGTCGGCCCAGACGCCCGGGCCGGCCGAGACGTAGCCGAGGCGGCGCTCGGCCGGCCGCCGGACCGTGCCCGCGGCCGGCCGGACCGTCCCGGCCAGGGCCCGGAGCAGGCTGGTCTTGCCGGCCCCGTCGCCCCCGACCACGGCCGCGACCGTCCCGGCGGCCACCTCGAAGCTGACGTCCTGGCAGGCCACGGTGGCGCCGTAGCGGACCTCCAGCCCCCGGCAGCCCCAGGTCGTCACCGGGCACCCGCCCGGGTGGGGGCGTCCTCGCCCTGGTCCTCGGCGGCCGGGCCGGGGTCGCGGTGGCGGCCCGAGGGGGCCAGGTCGCGGCGGAAGCGGGCGATCGACAGGCCGAACACCACCGCCCCGAGCACGGCCAGCATGCCCAGCGGGAGCAGCAGGGCCTCGAACGGCGCCCCCCTGACCATCACCCCCCTGGCCACCTGGACGAAGTAGGTGAGCGGCAGCAGGTAGCTGATCCAGCGGACCCCGGCGGCCATGGCCTGGATGGGGAAGATCAGCCCGGACAGCAGGATCTGGGGGAGCATGGTCATGATGGCCAGCTGGATGGCCTGGCCCTGGGTCTCGGACACGGTCGAGATGAGCACGCCGATGCCGACCGTGCAGAACAGGAACAGCAGCGCCCCCAGGGCGAAGACCAGCGGCGACCCGTTGAAGGGGACGTCGAACAGCAGCACCCCCACGGCCACGATCACGGCCAGGTCGACGACCGCCACCCCCAGGTAGGGCAGGAGCTTGCCGGCGAGCACGTCACGGGCCTTGAAGGGCATCACGGCCAGCTGCTCCAGGGTGCCGCTCTGGCGCTCGCGGACCACCCCGAGGGCGGTGGCGATGGTGCCGACGAAGACCAGCACCACCCCCATCAGGCCGGGGACCATGATGGCCGAGGTCTCCAGCCCCGGGTTGAACAGCACCTCGGGGGTGGGCAGCCCGGGCCGGCCCCGCAGCTCGGTCACCACCGACCGGGCCGAGAACAGGTCGGCCCCGTCGACCAGCACCTGGGGCTGGCCGCCCTCGCCGGTCACCACCGCCACCGCCGCCTCGGCGTCGCGCAGGGCCTCGACGGCGTCCTCGCGGCCCTCCCCGGGCGCCACCCGGACCACCTCCAGCCGCTCGGGCAGGGCGGCCGCCACCTGCCCGGCCCGGGGGCCGACCACCACCGTCCTGACCCGGTCGACATCGAAGCTGGCGGCGTAGCCGAACACCACCAGCAGCAGCACCGGGAGCAGGATCATCATGGCCAGGGTGCGCCGGTCCCGGCGCATCTGGCGGAACTCCTTCATGGCCATGGCCCACATGCCGGCGCCACCTCCGCGACCCAGAATTCATCGTCGGGTGAAGTCTACGATGAGTGAAATTTGTGGGCAAGAGAAAGGCGCCGGCCAGCGACCGGCGCCCGTTCCCGCTCAGCCGCTAGTCGTTGTCCGCCTCGTCCTCCCGCATGACCTTGGTCGGAGGCAGCTCGCCGGTGGCCCGCTCCCAGAGCTTGTCGATCAGCTTGCGGGTGGCCAGCACCGCGACCGCGGTGATGACCGCGAACGCGACCCGCTTGATGAGCTTGCGGGCCTCCTCCGGAGCACGCTCGGAGAGCTTGGCCACCTTGTCCTCCATCTGCCTGCGGGTCTCCTCTACCTCTCGGGCGGTTGCTGCTGAGGTTTCCCCCACGTGATCTCCTCCTTCAGCTCGTTCGCGGTCGTCTGGAGCTCGGCTTTGGCCTTCTCCGGAGCGACCTTGGAGGCGGCCAGGCGCTTCTTGCCGACCAGCCCCAGCACCGCGACCACGATCAGCAGCACCGCGGTGACGATGGCGAACCCGAGCCAGCGCGGCCCGCCGATCGCCTCGCCGATGGTGTAGAGCAGGAAGCCGAAGGCGTACAGCCCGAGCACGCCGGCCGCGACGAGCAGGGCGCTCGCCTTGGCGCTGGCGGTCAGGCCCTCCTGCAGCTCCTGCTTGGCCAGCAGGATCTCCTGTCGCATGAGGGTGGTCGCGTCGTCGGCCAGCCCCTTCAGCAGCTCACCGGTGGACGGGTCCTCGGTGGGCGCCGCCCCGGCGGGCCGCGTGGTCGCCCGCGCGCCCGATGGCGGGTCCTGGATTGCCAAGGCAGTCCCCCCTTACCGTTGTCGTCTGGGGTTCGCTGGACGGCCAGCCTCGCCGCCCAACGACCTTCTACCCCGCTGCCGTAAGAGTTATCGCATATCACCCGGGCCGATGCAGTCGACGCCCGGAGGCCAGCACGGCCGCCAGCCGGGTCACCGCCGCCCTGGCCGTCGGGGTCAGCGGGCGCCGGCCGGCCTCGTGCAGCGGCACCCAGTCGAGCTCGCTGTGCTCGGACGGCTCCCGGTTGGCCGGCTCGCCCTTCCAGGCGGTGACCAGGAAGTAGGCGTCGGCCCGCTCGCCGTCGTGGAAGCAGCCGAGGGCGGTCGGGTCGAGCGCCTCGATCCCGGCCTCCTCGCGGGCCTCGCGGGCCAGGGCCTCCAGCAGGGTCTCGCCCTCGTCGGGCTTGCCGCCGATGGCGTCCCAGACCCCCGGGTAGCGGCGGCCCTGGCCGCGGGTGCGCAGGCCGAGCAGGACCCGTCCGCCGGCCGGGTCGAGCAGCAGCAGGGCGGCGCTGGCCGCCTCGGCGAACGGCACCTCGCGGACGGCCGTCGACGCCCCCACGGTGGCGGTGGCCAGTGGCCGCCAGACCCTGCCCCCCTCGGCGTCCCGCTCCTCGCCCAGCAGGGCGAGCTCGCGGACCGGGAAGGTGGCCCGGAAGCCGGCCAGCTCGCGGGCGGCGGCCTCGATCCGCTCGGCGGGCAGGTCCTGGACCAGGGTCACGTGGGGGTGGAAGGGGTGGGTGCGGCGGTCGAGCGGCGACTCCCGGAGGGCCGCCTCCAGGTCGGCCAGGGCCGGCCCGCCCTCGCGCACGGCCAGGTACGCCACCGGGCTGTCGGGCAGGAAGGTGGCCGTCCCGTCCAGCTCGACCAGGAACGGCACCGCCCCCGCGGCCGCCCGCTCGACCAGGGCGGTGGCCCGGCCCAGGTCGCGCTCGGCCACCGTCTGGGGCGGCACCAGGGTCAGGTGGGGCGCGATCCGCTCCGCCGCCGGGTCACCCAGGGCCCGCCGCCAGGCCTGCACGTGGATCCCGATCGGCTCGGGCAGCCGCGCCACCACCCCGAGGCGGTGTCGGGTCACGGGCGCCCGCACGCCGGGGCTGTGGAAATCCCCCCGCACGTCCCCGCCACCTCGGCTACCCTCCCGACCGGGGCTCCCGCCACCGGCAGGGGTCTCCGCGCCGAGGCCCCGATCGGCATCAGCCGCTCGACCGTGGCAGGAACCCCATCCGCTCCTTGGCCAGGGCGAGGTTCTCGCGGGCGATGGCCTGGGCCTTGACCGCGCCCTGCTCGAGGATGGCCCGCAGGTGGGCCGGGTCGCCCCTGAGCTCGTGGTAGCGCTCCCGGACCGGGGCCAGGAAGGCGATCAGGGCGTCGGCCAGGTCGCCCTTGAAGTCGCCGTAGCCGCGGCCGGCGTAGGTCCGCTCCAGCTCCCCGACCGTGGACCCGGTGGCGACCGAGAACAGCTCCAGCAGGTTGGAGATGGCCGGCTTGTCGGGCCGGGCCAGCACCTCGCGGCCCGAGTCGGTCACGGCCGAGCGGACCTTGCGCCGGATGGCCTCGGGCGGGTCGAGCACCTCGATGCGCCCGGCCGGCGACGCGCTCGACTTCGACATCTTGGCCGTCGGCAGCTGGAGGTCCATGACCCGGCCGCCGACCTTGGGGATGTAGGCCTCGGGGACCACGAAGGTCTGGCCGAAGCGGGCGTTGAAGCGCTCGGCCACGTCGCGGGTCAGCTCCAGGTGCTGGCGCTGGTCCTCCCCCACCGGCACCCGGTCCGCCTGGTAGATGAGGATGTCGGCGGCCTGCAGGACCGGGTAGTTGAAGTAGCCGGCGGGCAGCGCGCCCTCGCCCCCGGTCTCGGCCTTGGCCTTGAACTGGGTCATGCGGCGCAGCTCGCCGACGGTCGCCAGGTGGTTGAGCAGCCAGGCCAGCTCCGTGTGCTCGGGCACGTGCGACTGGACGAACACGGTGCAGACGTCCGGGTCGAGCCCGGCCGCGAGTAGGAGGGCCGCCGCCTCCAGGGTCCGGTCGGCCAGCTCGTCCGGGCTGTAGGCCAGGGTGATGGCGTGCAGGTCGACCACCGGGTAGAGGGCCTCGAAGTCGTGCTGCATGTCCACCCACTGCCGGAAGGCGCCCACGTAGTTGCCGAGGTGGATGTTCCCGGTGGGCTGGACGCCCGAGAGGATGCGGGGCACGGGTCTGGTCCTTCGTTGTGGGGTCTTGCGGGTCGGTGGGTTGTACCTTACCGTGGCACGCCATGACCGCCACGCTGCTGACCCGCAACCGCGCCCTCGACCACGGGTGGGTGGTGTCCTGCGCGTGTCCGTGGGCTCGGCGGTCGTGCCGTGTGACGATGTAGCTCGCGTGCTTTCCGACCGACCGGGCCTGGACCCCCCGACCCGAGCGTGTCGAGAGGAGCTCGCCTGTGGCGGCGACCGCCACCACCTGGCCGCACGGCCTTGATCCCGACCTAGACGGACCCGACCTCGCCCACCTCGACGGCCTCCCGGCCGACGAGCTGCTGGCCTGGGCCATCGGGCGCTTCGGCGACCGGTTCGCCGTGGTGACCAGCTTCCAGGCCGAGGGGATGGTCGTGCTCGACCTGGCCCGGCGGATCGACCCCGGGGTGCGGGTCCTGACCCTGGACACCGGTCGCCTGCCCGAGGAGACCTACGAGGTCATCGAGGCGGTGCGGACCGGCCTTGGCCTCGAGGTCGAGGTGATCACCCCCGACCCGGCCGACGTGGCCGCCATGGTCGCCCGCCACGGCCCCAACCTGTTCCACAAGGACCCGGCCCTGCGCCGGCTCTGCTGCCACGTGCGCAAGGTCGCCCCCCTGGACCGGGCCCTGGCCGGGGTCGAGGCCTGGTCGACCGGGCTGCGCCGCGACGGCGGCCCGGCCCGGGGCGGGATCGGCAAGGCCGAGCGGGACGACGCCCACGGCGGCATCCTCAAGCTCAACCCGCTGGCCGACTGGACCCGCGAGCAGGTCTGGGCGTATGTGCGCAGCCACCGCCTGCCGGTGAGCTCGCTGTACGCCCAGGGCTACACCTCGATCGGCTGCGCCCCCTGCACCCGCCCGACCCGGCCCGGGGAGGACGAGCGGGCCGGGCGCTGGTGGTGGGAGGCCGACCAGGACCGCGAGTGCGGCCTCCACACCCGGCTGACCGGTGCCCCGGCCAGCCCCGATGACCGCTTCTCGGCCGCCCTGGACCGGCTGCGCGCCGACACCAACGCCCGCACCTGGGAGACCTCCAATGGCTGCTGAGGACCGACGCAACCGCAACGAGCAGATCAAGGAGGCGCTGGACCCGCTCGACCTGCGCCCCCGCATCGACCGCTACGCCCGCGAGGGCCTGGCCTCGGTCGACCCCGACGACCTCAACATCCGCTTCCGCTGGTGGGGCCTGTACACCCAGCGCCCGGCCTCCGACGGCCACTTCATGCTGCGCGTCCGCATCCCCGGGGGCGCGCTGACCGCCGACCAGCTGGCCGCCATCGGCCGCCTGGCCCAGGTCCACGGCCGCAACCTGGCCGACGTCACCGACCGCCAGAACATCCAGCTCCACTGGATCGTGATCGAGGACGTCCCGGCGATCCTGGACGAGCTCGACCGGATCGGGCTGAGCAGCCTCCAGGCCTGCGGGGACACCGTCCGCAACGTGCTCGGCTGCCCGGTGGCCGGGGTCGACGCCGGCGAGTGGTTCGACGCCACCGGTGACCTGCTGGCCGTGGAGGCCCGCATGGCCCGGACCAAGGAGTTCTCCAACCTGCCCCGCAAGTACAAGATGTCGGTCTCGGGCTGCCGCCACCGCTGCGCCCAGCCCGAGGTCAACGACCTGGCCCTGGTCGGCCACGTCCACCCCGACGGCCGCCAGGGCTTCGACCTGCTGGTCGGCGGCGGCCTGTCGTCCAGCCCCCGCTTCGCCGACCGGCTGGGGGTGTTCGTCCCCCGGGCCGAGGCCCCCGAGGTCGTCGCCGCCGTCACCGCCGCCTACCGCGACCACGGCAACCGCGACAAGCGGACCCGGGCCCGGATCAAGTTCCTGCTCGCCGCCTGGGGGCCGGAGCGCTTCCGCGAGGTGGTGGAGCGCGACTACCTGGGCCGGCGGCTGGAGGACGGCCCCGAGGCCCCGCCGTCGCCCGAGGCCCACCGCGACCACGTCGGCGTGCACCGCCAGCTCGACGGGGCCAGCTACATCGGGACCTCGCCCCTGGTCGGGCGGACCGACGGCGACACCCTGGTCGCGGTGGCCGAGCTGGCCCGCGAGCTGGGCGGGGCCCGGGTCCGGCTCACCACCCAGCAGAAGCTGGTCGTGCTCGACGTCCCCGACGAGCGGGTCACCGAGGCGGTGGCCCGCCTGGACGCCCTCGACCTGCCGTCGTCCCCCAGCGAGTTCCATCGGGGGGCGATGGCCTGCACCGGCCTGACCTTCTGCAAGCTGGCCCTGGTGCCGACCAAGGAGCCGGCGGTCGAGCTGGTCAGGGAGCTGGAGGAGGCGTTCCCGGGCTTCGACGCCAAGGTCCGGGTGAACGTCAACGGCTGCCCCAACTCCTGCGCCCGCTACCAGCTGTCCGACATCGGCCTGGCCGGCGGCGAGTCCGCCGGGGAGGGCAACTACCAGCTCCACCTGGGCGGCGACCTGGGCGAGGGCCTGGCCTTCGGGCACCGGGTGCGCGAGCGGGTCCCGGCCACCGACACCGGCGCCGTGGTCCGGGGGCTGGTCGCCGGCTACCTGGCCGAGCGCCAGGCCGGCGAGACCCTCCAGTCGTGGCTGCGCCGCCAGCCCCCCGAGACCCTGGCCGCCATGTCCAAGCCGGCCACCGTCGGAGGTGCGTGATGGCGTTCGGCTACCCGGTGCTGCTGGAGCTGACCGGCCGGCGGGCGGTGGTGATCGGCGAGTTCGCCGTCGAGGCCGGCAAGGTCGAGGGCCTGCTGGTCGCCGGGGCCGAGGTCACCGTGATCGCCAAGGGCCCGGAGGAGACCCTGGACCGGCTGGAGCCCGACCCGAGGGTGACCATCCACCGCCGCGGCTACCGGGGCCCGGGCGACCTGTCCGGGGCCGTCCTCTGTGTGGCCCACGCCGACGAACCTGGGGTGCGCAACGCCATCGCCGCCGACGCCCGGGCCGCCGGGGTCCTGGTCAACGTCATGGACGACGTCCCCAACTGCGACTTCGCCGCCCCGGCGATCGTCCGCCGGGGCGACCTGATCGTGGCCATCGGCACCGGCGGCCGCGCCCCCGCCCTGGCCGGCCGCCTCCGGGCCGAGCTCGGCCGGCGGTTCGGGCCGGACTGGACCGAGCTGGTCGAGCTGGTCGGCCAGGTCCGCACGGCCACCCTCCCCCACCTCCCCGACTTCGAGGACCGCTCCCGCCGCTGGAAGGCCGCCCTCGACCTGGACGAGCTCGAGCGACTGATCGCCGCCGGCCAGGGCGACCTGGCCGCCACCCGCCTGCGCGACCGCCTGCTGGAGGGTCTGGCGTGAGCGGGATCGTGTACCTGGTCGGGGCCGGGCCCGGGGATCCGCGGCTGCTGACCCTGCGGGGGGCCGAGGTGCTGCAGCGGACCGACGTGGTGGTCTACGACCGGCTGGCCCCGGCGGCCCTGCTCGACCTGGCCCCGCGCGGGGCCGAGCGGGTCGACGCCGGCAAGGCCAGGGGACGGATCGCCCTGTCCCAGGAGGAGATCAACCGGGTGCTGGTCGACCGGGGCCGGCGGGGACTGACCGTGGTCCGGCTCAAGGGCGGCGACCCGTTCGTGTTCGGCCGCGGCGGCGAGGAGGCCCTGGCCCTGGCCGGGGCCGGGGTGCCGTTCGAGGTCGTGCCCGGGGTCAGCGCGGCCGTGGCCGCGCCCGCCTACGCCGGCATCCCGGTCACCCACCGGGGCCTGGCCGCCAGCTACGCGGTGATCAGCGCCACCCTGGCCGGCGGCGCCCCGGCCGACCTGGCCCGCACCGCGGCCGCCGCCGACACCCTGGTCCTGCTGATGGCGGCCGAGCGCCTGCGCGAGGTCTGCACCCAGCTGATCGCCGCCGGCCGCCCGCCCGGCGAGCCGGCCGCGGTGGTCGCCTCGGCCAGCACCGGCGCCCAGCGGGTCGTCACCGGCACCCTGGCCGAGCTGGCCGCCTCCGAGGTCGAGGTCGATCCCCCGGCCACCCTGGTCACCGGCCCCTCGGTGGCCCTGGCCGGCTCGCTGGCCTGGTTCGCCCCCGCCGCCCCGGTCGCCGGGACCGGGACGGCGGTTGGCGAGAACCAGGTCACCGGCTCGGCCCGCTGAGGGGCAGCCGGGCGACCACCTCGTCCTCGTCGACCTCACCGGTGAGCTCGAAGCCGAGCTTGCCGTAGAAGCCCGCCGGGCCCGCCTCGCCAGGCACCCAGCTGGTCAACAGCTCGGTCGCGCCCGGCCGGGTCCGGACGTGGTCGCAGAGCAGCTCGACGGCGGCGCGGCCGTAGCCCTTGCCCTGGTGCCCGGCGTCGATCAGCAGCCGCCACAGGAAGTACTGGCGGCTGGCCGGGTCGTCCTCCAGCATCACGAACCCGACCGGGGTGTCGCCGGCGTACACCGCCCGGAACCAGGCCAGCGGGGAGAAGTGGGCCTCGGCGATCGACTCGGCCACCGGGGCCACGAAGCCCTCCTGGCCGGGGGCCACCCGCAGCCGGCAGATCTCCCGGACCGTGTCGGCGGTGATCTCGCGCAGCGAGACCTCCGGCTCCCCCATCCCGGTCAGCCCCGGAGCTGGCGCAGGACGTACTGGAGGATGCCCCCGTTGCGGTAGTACTCGACCTCGTTCGGGGTGTCGATCCGGAGCCGGCAGGTCAGCTCCTGGTCGTCGGCGCGGACGGTCAGCTCCCGGGGGAAGCCGTCGGCGCCGGCGCCCTCGAGGCCGGTGATCTCGAAGGTCTCGCGCCCGGTCAGGCCGAGCGACTCGACCGTCTCGCCGGGCGGCAGCTCAAGGGGCAGGATGCCCATGCCGACCAGGTTGGCCCGGTGGATGCGCTCGTAGCTCTCGGCCAGCACCGCCCGGACCCCGAGCAGCATCGGGCCCTTGGCCGCCCAGTCGCGGCTCGACCCCGACCCGTACTCCTTGCCGGCCAGGATCACCAGCGGCACCCCGTCGGCCTGGTAGCGCATGGCCGCGTCGTACATGGTCATCTGCTCCCCGTCGGGCAGGTGCAGGGTGAACCCGCCCTCGGTGCCGGGGGCGAGCCGGTTGCGCAGGCGGATGTTGGCGAAGGTGCCGCGGATCATCACCTCGTGGTTGCCCCGCCGCGACCCGTAGGAGTTGAAGTCCTTGACCGCGACGCCCTGCTCGGTCAGGTAGTCGCCGGCCGGGCTGTCGCGCTTGATGACCCCGGCGGGCGAGATGTGGTCGGTGGTGACGCTGTCGCCCAACACGGCCAGGACCCGGGCGCCGTGGATGTCGGTGACCGGCTCGGGGGTGGCGGGCATGCCGTCGAAGTACGGCGGGCGGCGCACGTAGGTCGAGGCGTCGTCCCAGGCGAAGCTCTCCCCCGTCGGCACCTCGAGGATGTTCCAGCGCTCGTCGCCCTGGAACACCTGTCCGTAGCTCTTGCGGAACATGTCCGACTGGACGGCCCGGCCGATCAGCTCGGCCACCTCGGCGCTGGACGGCCACAGGTCGCGCAGGTAGACGGGGTTGCCGTCGGGGTCGTGGCCGAGCGGGTCGTCGAGCAGGTCGATGTCCATCGTCCCGGCCAGGGCGTAGGCGACCACCAGCGGCGGCGAGGCCAGGTAGTTCATGCGGCAGTCGGGGTTGATGCGGCCCTCGAAGTTGCGGTTGCCGCTCAGCACCGAGGCCACCACCAGGTCGCCGTCGGTGACCGCCTGGGAGACCTCGGGGGCCAGCGGCCCGGAGTTGCCGATGCAGGTGGTGCAGCCGAACCCGACCAGGTGGAAGCCGAGCTTCTCAAGAGATGGCAGCAGCCCGGCCCGCTCGTAGTAGTCCATGACCACCTTGGAGCCGGGGGCCAGCGAGGTCTTGACCCACGGCTTGGAGGCCAGGCCACGGTCGACGGCGTTGCGGGCCAGCAGCCCGGCGGCCAGCATCACCGACGGGTTGGAGGTGTTGGTGCAGGAGGTGATGGCGGCGATCACCACATGCCCGTGGTCGAGGTCGAAGCGGGTGCCGTCCTCCAGGGCGACCGGCACCCGGTTGCTGGGCCGGCCGCTGGCTCCGGTCGGGTCGGGCTCGAACCAGCCGGCCGGCCCCGGGTCATGATTGGCGTCCTGGGTCACCCCGGCCATCGCCGCCGGCGGGTCGCTGGCCGGGAACGACTCGGCCGAGGCCTCGTCCGGCCCGTCCTCGCGGATCCTCCGGTCGACCGGCGCGTCGGGCGTGGCCGACGGTTCGGGGGCCATGTCGGCCAGGGCGGCCCGGAAGCCGCGGCGGGCGTCGGTCAGGGCGACCCGGTCCTGGGGCCGGCGCGGACCGGCCAGGCTGGGCACGACCGTGCCCAGGTCCAGCTCGACGGTCTCGGTGTAGCGGGGCTCGGCCTCCGGGTCGTGCCACAGGCCCTGCTCCTTGGCGTACGCCTCGACCAGGGCGACCAGCTCGGGCGGGCGCCCGGTGAACTCCAGGTAGCGGAGGGTCTCGCCGTCGATCGGGAAGATGGCGCAGGTCGACCCGTACTCGGGCGACATGTTGCCGATGGTGGCCCGGTTCTCGACCGGCACGTTGCCGACCCCGGGGCCGTAGAACTCGACGAACTTGCCCACCACCCCGTGGCGGCGCAGCAGCTCGGTCACGGTCAGGACCAGGTCGGTGGCGGTCGAGCCCTCGGGCAGCTCGCCCGACAGCTTGAACCCGACCACCTTGGGCATGAGCATCGAGATCGGCTGGCCGAGCATGGCCGCCTCGGCCTCGATCCCGCCGACGCCCCAGCCGAGCACGCCGAGGCCGTTGACCATCGGGGTGTGGCTGTCCGTCCCGACCAGGGTGTCCGGGTAGGCCTGGCCCTGGTCGTTGGTGAACACCACCCGGGCCAGGTACTCGCAGTTGATCTGGTGGACGATGCCGGTGCCCGGGGGCACGACC
>CALGFH010000391.1 GCA_937881255.1 uncultured Actinomycetes bacterium | reverse complement strand
CGTCTCTCCCGTGGATCCCGTCCGCTCGTCCGCTCGTCCGTCCCTCGTCCGTCCCTCGTCCGACCCCGCGCCGAACAGCCCCGATCCCGCGTCGGGTCCCCCGGTGGGGGAGCGTAGCCGACCACGAAGAGGAGGGCCTCCGGTTGTCCACACCCCCCGACCTACGACCGCCCGGCCCCCCCGACCTACGGCCGCCCGGCCCCCCCGACCCACGGCCGCCCGACCCCGGCGACCGATGACCGCCCGGGGCGTCGTCGCGACCCTGGCCGGGGTGGCTGGGCTGGCCGCCGGGGTCAACAGCCTGGCGCGGCTGGGGCGGGCTGGGGGCACAAGGCACCGGTTGGGGCCGGGGGACCCAGGGGTGTTCGGGGAGACGGTGAGCGTGGTGGTGCCGGCGCGGGACGAGGCCGGGCGGGTGGGGGGGTGCGTGGCGGCGTTGCTGGGCCAGGACGCGGATGTGGTCGAGGTGGTGGTGGTGGACGACGGGTCGGGCGACGGCACCGCGGGCGAGGCGGCGGCGGCCGGGGCCAGGGTGGAGGTGGCGCCGGTGCCGCGACCCGGCGTGGCCGGGAAGGCGGCGGCCTGCGCTCACGGGGCGCGGGTGGCCACGGGGGGGCGGTGGCTGGCCTTTGTCGACGCCGACGTGGTGCTCGCCCCCGAGGCGCTGTCGCGGCTGCTGGGGGCCTGCCTGGCCGGTGGGGCGGCGGCGGCCAGCCCGCTGGCCAGGCAGGCGACCCGGACCTGGTGGGAGGAGCTGCTCCTGCCCGACCTGGGACTCCAGGTGGCGGAGCGGCTCGACCTGGGCGCGGTCGCCGACCCGGGGCGGCCGGATGCCTTCCTGTCCGGGCAGTGCCTGCTGGTCCGGCGGGACGCCTACGAGGCCGTCGGCGGGTTCGGGGCCGTGGCCGGGTCGCTGGTCGAGGATGTCGCCCTGGCCGGGCGGCTCAAGGCGGCCGGCCACCGGCTGGACGTCCGCCTCGCCCCCGGGCTGGCCGCCGTGCGCATGTACGGGCGGTTCGGCGACCTGTGGGAGGGGCTGGCCAAGAACCTGGCCGAGGTCTGGGGGGCCGGGACGGGGTCGCTGGCCTGGCAGGCGGCCCGGGCGGCCGCCGGGTGGGCGCCGTGGCTGGCCCTGGCCGCCCGGCCCCGGGGCCGGGCCGCCCGGGTGGCGGCCGCCGGCGGCCTGCTCCAGCTGACCGTCCGGGCCGGGGGGCGGCTGGTCGCCGGGGCCGACCCGCGCCTGGCCGTCGCCTACCCGGTGGCCGACCTGATCCTGCTGGCCGTCTACGCCGACTCGGTCCGCCGCCGCCGCCGCGGGACCCCGCTCACCTGGAAGGGCCGCACCTACCGGGCCGGCGGGCCGCCGGCGCCGGCCCGTAACGATCCCGGGACGGTGGCCGGGGATGCTGGCGCCAGGCCGCCGGGCCGTCCCGGCCGGAAGGGAGGGTGATGGGCCGCGTTCGGACCACCTGGCTGGCCTGGGCGATGGGGGTGCTCTCGGCCGGCCTGGCCGCCGGCGCCGTGGTCCTGGCCGGCCGCAACGGCGAGAGCCTGGCCGAGCTGGTCTTCAACCACCACGCCATCGGCATCGTCACCGCGATCGGCCTGTCGGTCCTGGGCGCGCTGATCGCCGGCCGCCAGCCGCGCAACCCCATCGGCTGGCTGATGTCGGTGGCCGCGCTGCTCCTCGGCGTCTTCAGCTTCACCCAGCAGTACGCGCCCCTGGCCGTCGCCCGGGACCTCCCCGGCGTCGGCCTGGCCAGCTGGCTGGCCGCCTGGACCAACCTGCCCGGCATCGCCATCACCATCACCTTCCTCTTCCTGCTGTTCCCGGACGGCCGGCTGCCGTCACGCCGCTGGCGGCCGGTGGCCTGGCTGATGGCCGCGGCCACGGTGGTCCCGGCGGCCGTCATGGCCGTGCGGGCCTGGCCGGTGCGCGGGCCCGCCCTGGTCGCCCAGTCCTTCGACCACCCGGCGGTCGGCGACGCCTTCGGCATCGGCTTCGCGGTCGTCCTGGCCCTGTCCGTGGTCGCCCTGGCCGGCCTGGTCGTGCGCTTCCGGCGGTCCACCGGGACCGAGCGCCAGCAGATCAAGTGGTTCGCCTACGGGGCCATGATCGGGATCCCGCTGGGGCTGCCGGCCGAGGTGCCGTTCTGGGGGCCGATCCTGGAGCTGGTCCAGCCGCCGCTGATGTTCGCCGGGCTGGGGATCGGGATGTTCCGCTACCGCCTCTACGACATCGACCGGCTGCTCAACCGGACCCTGGTCTACGGCCTGCTGACCGTGTCGCTGGCCGCCACCTACGCCGCCGGCGTGCTGCTGCTGGGCGGGAGGGTCAGCGGCGGGCGCACCAGCAGCCTGGTCGTGGCCGGCGTCACCCTGGCCGTGGCCGCCATCTTCCAGCCGCTGCGCCGGGGCATCCAGCGGGCCGTCGACCGCCGCTTCAACCGCCGCGCCTACGATGCCGCCGCCACCATCGAGGCGTTCGCGGTCCGGCTGCGCCAGCAGGTCGACGCCGACGCCCTCACCGCCGAGCTGCTGGCCGTGGTCGACCACACCATCCAGCCGACCCAGGCGTCGCTCTGGCTGCGCCCGGCCGGCCGGTCGGCCGACGCGCATCCGTAACGAAAGGTTTTCGGGGCGCCGCCCGTCCAGTGGCTACCATGGCCGCTATGACCGCCCCGATCTCGATCCGACTGCGGGCCGCCTCACCGGGGCTGCTCGCCCTACCGTGGCTGGACCCGCTGGAGAAGTGGCCCGAGGACGCGGCCGACTTCCGCGACCTCAACGTCGGGCCGAGCCGGCACCTGGTCCGCTTCGTCGAGGCCGGCTACGTCCTCTACGCCCTCAAGGAGCTCCCCACCCGGATCGCCGACAAGGAGTACCGGGTGCTGCGCGAGCTGGAGGTCCGCGAGCTGCCGGCGGTGCGGCCGGTCGGCCTGGTCGACCAGCCCGACACCGGCAACTCGATCCTGGTCACCGAGTACCTGGAGCACTCCTGGCAGTTCCGGCGGCTGTTCCGGCGCCTCCCCCGCGAGCTCGTCAAGCACCGCGAGCGGCTGCTCGACGCGATCGCCGGGCTGCTCGTCGACCTGCACCGGGAGGGGGTGTTCTGGGGCGACTGCTCGCTGGCCAACACCCTCTTCAAGCGGGACGGCCAGCTCCTCCAGGCGTTCCTGGTCGACGCCGAGACCAGCGAGGTCCACGCCACCCTGAGCAACGGCCAGCGCGCCCACGACCTCGACATCCTGGTCGAGAACGTCTCCGGCGACCTGGTCGACGTCTCCATGGAGCTGGGGGAGAGCGGCGAGCGGATCGACGAGGACCTGGCCGCCGCCGAGAGCATCGCCGACCGCTACCGGGCCCTGTGGGAGGAGCTGACCCACACCGAGACCTTCGGCAACGACGAGCGCTACAAGGTCGAGGCCAGGGTCCGCCGGCTCAACGAGCTCGGCTTCGCCATCGACGAGCTGGAGCTGGAGCCGGCCACGGCCGACCGCAGCCGCCTGCGGCTCAAGGTCGCGGTGGCCAACCGCCGCTTCCACGCCCAGGAGCTGCGGCGCCTGACCGGCCTGGAGGTCGGCGAGGGGCAGGCCGCCATCCTGCTCAACGACCTGCGCGCCCACCAGGCGCGGCTGGCCGTTGAGCGGCCCGAGGCCTCGGCCAACGAGGTGGTCGCCGGCTTCCGCTGGCGCACCGACGTGTTCGAGCCCGGCATGGCCAAGGCGGCCGCCGCCCTTGGCGACGTGGCCGACCCGATCCAGGCCTACTGCGACCTGCTGGAGGTCCGCTGGCTGCTCTCGGAGCGCCAGGGCCACGACGTCGGCGAGGAGGCCGCGCTGGCCGCCCTGGCGGCCAGGCAGGCCCCGTCGGAGTCGGCCGCCCAGATGGTGGTGGCCGAGACGGCCACGGCCAGCTTCCCCCCGGTCGGGCGCTAGGGGGCGAGCTCGCCGGTCAGGTAGCGCTGCACCGTCGGGCCGACCGCGGCCGCGACCTGGGCCGCCGGGACCGAGGCCAGCGGCTCCACCTTGACGATGTAGCGGGCCATGGCCAGGCCGATCAGCTGGGAGCCGACCAGGGTGGCCCGGAGCCGGGCGTCGGGGCTGCCCAGCCGGTGGGCGATCGGGCCCAGGACCTCCTCGGTGATGAACTCGCGCAGCAGGGCCGCGGCCCGATCGTCGCCGACGGCCGAGCGGACCAGGGCCAGCAGCGGGCTCTGCTCGGCCGCGTGGTCCCAGACCGACAGGAACGTCGCCACCAGCCGCCGGCCGATCTGCTCGGGATCCTCCTCGAGCACGGCCATGAGGTGCTCGACCGGGTTCACCGGGAGCTGCACGGCGGCCACGAACAGCCGCTGCTTGGTGCCGAAGTAGTGGTGGACCAGGGCCGGGTCGACCCCGGCCAGGTCGGCCACCCCGCGGATGGTGGCGTGCTGGTAGCCCTGCTCGGCGAACGCCCGCCGGGCGGCGTCCAGGATCGCCTCCCTGGTCCCGCTCACCCCGGGCCGCCGGCCCGTCCGTGCCATCCCAGCCCCTCCTCGAACTCGCCACCCGTTGAAATAGCCTACCGGAGAACGGTCAGGGCCGGCCGGTGAGCAGGAAGCTGGCCCGTTCGTCATAGGTCAGCAGGCCGACGAACCCGGAGCGGACCTTGAGGCTGACCTCCCGTTCCTCCTTGACGACGAGGCCGTCACGGTCCAGCCAGAGGTCGCGGACGGCGCCGCCCGAGGACTGGCCGGAGAGGGTGGTGAGCAGGCGCAGGTGGCGGGTCGCGACCGGTCCGGCGGGGGTCTGGACGGTCTCGGGGCCGACATAGACGGTGGTGTTGGCCGAGACCGAGGTGCCCTGGACGCAGCGCCAGCTGCGGGAGCTGCCAGGGGGCTGGCCGGTGAGCAGGCGGCGGCCGACGGGGGCGCAGGCGAACCGCTGGACGCCCGGCACCAGGAAGTAGGTCAGGCTGGTCGAGGAGGCGAAGTCGTCGGCGTCGCCGCCGCCGGCGCAGAAGTCGTAGGTCTCGACGTGCTGGGTGAAGATGGGCACGGTCTCGCGCCAGCGGCAGCCGCCCCGCCAGCTGATCACCCGGACCGTCTCCGCCGGGTAGGCGCGGTCGATCCCGAACCGGTCGACCCGCTCGTAGCCGCTGGTCCGGTAGCGGTACACCCCGGCCGGCGGCCGCGGCCCCGGGAGGTCCCCGGCCGGCGCCGGCCCACCGGGCAGGTAGCTGGCCGCGGCCTCTCCCGCCCCGACCGGGGTGGCCAGCCCCCGGCCCCAGAGCAGGAACAGGTCCGCCCCGGCCACCACCAGGGCGAGGGCCAGGGCGGCGCGCAGGAGCCGGCGGCGGGGGGGCCGGGGCGGGGCTGGGGGCGCTGGCGCCGTCCTGGCCACGGCCGGCCGGCTCATCGGGCGCCGGGGGTGGTGACGCTGACGCGGCGCTCGGCGCGGGCGGCGGAGCGGGCGGCCACCCAGTGGCGGCCGGCGACCCCGAGGCGGCGGTGGCGGGGGACCCGGACCCTGGCCGCCAGGACCTGGTAGCCGGCCCGCTCGACCTCGTCGAGGATGCCGCCGTAGAGGTCGAAGGCGACCCGGATGCAGGGCCGGGAGGAGGGGACGAGCAGCTCGATGCCCGGCTCGGCGGCCCGGTAGTGGGCTCTGGCCCGCTGGATCTCGAAGGCCAGCAGCTCGGTCACCGCCGGGCTGGCCTGGGCGGCGGCCAGGTCGGCCCGGCCGACCCCGAACCGCTCCAGATCCTCGGCCGGCAGGTAGACCCGGCCGCGGTCCAGGTCCTCGGCGATGTCGCGGATGAAGTTGGTGAGCTGGAAGGCCAGGCCGAGCTGGCGGGCGTGCTCGGCGGCGGCCGGCGGGTCGGCCGACTCCAGGATCGGGGCCATCATCGTCCCGATCACCGCCGCCGACCCCTCCATGTAGGCGAGCAGGTCGTCGTAGGTCGCATAGCCGTCGGTGTGCAGGTCCATGGCCATGGAGTCGAGGAACTTCTCGAAGTCGGCCACGTCCAGGTCGAAGGCCCGCACCGTGTGGAGCACGGCCGGCAGCACCGGGTCGTCGCAGGGGGCGCCGCGCAGGCCGGCGAAGAAGCGTTCCCCCCAGGCCCGCAGGGCGGCCGCCTGCCCGGCTCCGTCCAGGGTCGATGAGAGGTCGTCCACGATCTCGTCGGCGTAGCGGGTGAAGCCGTACAGGGCATGGACGTGGCGCCGCTTCCAGCGGGGCAGCAGCAGGGTGGCCAGGTAGTAGGTGCGGCCGTGGCGGGCATGCAGCTGGCGGCAGCGCTCGTAGGCCGCCCCCAGCGTCCGTGGCTGGGTGATGACCCTCATCGGTTCAGCACCCGCTCGGCGGCCAGGCGGCCCGAGATCAGCACCATCGGCACCCCGACCCCGGGCACGGTGCCCATGCCGGCGAACACCAGGCCGGGCACGCCCGCCGAGGCGTTCTGTGGCCGCAGCCAGCCGGTCTGGCCGAAGCGGTGGTCGAGCGAGAAGGGCGTCCCCGCGGTCAGGCCCTGGGCCTCCCAGGCGGGAGGGTCGACGACCAGCTCGACCGCGCTGTCGCGGCGCAGGTCGCCGTAGCCGAGGCCGGCCAGGCGGCCGTAGAGCCGCTCGCGCAGGCGCGGCCCGACCTCGGCCCAGTCCAGCCCGGCCCGGGTGTTGGCCGTCGGCTCGAGCACGAACAGGGTGGCGTGGCCCGGCGGGGCGGCGTCGGGGTCCTCGGGCGAGGGGTAGGTGACGAGCAGGCTCGGGTCTGGCTGGATCCCGCCGTGGCGGGTCAGGGCCTCGAAGGTGGCCTTCCAGTCGCGGCCCAGGTGGACGGTGTGGTGGGCCTGGCCGTCCAGCTGGCGGGTCAGCCCCAGGTGGACCAGGTAGCAGGAGGGCGAGAAGTGGAGCCGGCGCCGCTGCACCCGCCAGTCCCGGGCCGCCGGGGGCAGCAGGTGGGCGTAGGCGGCGGGCAGGTCGCTGGTCACGACCACGTCCCGCGCGGCCAGGCGCTCGCCGCCGGCCAGGACCACCCCGGTGACCCCGTCCGGCCCGCCCTCGACCCGCTCGACCCGGGTCGAGAGCCGCAGCGACGCCCCGGCCTTCTCGGCCACCCCGGCCAGGGCCAGGGGCAGCGCGTGCATGCCGCCCCGGCGGGGGAAGAAGGCCCCGCCGACGGTGTCCATGTGGGCGACCACGGCGTAGATGCCGAGGGCGTCGAACGGCGACAGGCCGGTGTAGAGGGCCTGGAAGGTGTGGGCCCGGCGCAGCCGCCAGTCGCTCAGGTGGGTGGCGACCAGGTTGTGGAGCCGCCGGAAGCCGCCAAGGCGGGCCAGCCGGGCCAGGGCCAGGGGCCGCGCCAGGTCGGCCGGGCCGTCGATGTTGCGGTCGATGAACGGCCCCCACTCGGCCTCCAGCATCCGCCCCAGATGGGCACGGAAGGCCAGGTAGCGGGCGGCCTCCTCGGGCCCGGCGAGCCGCTCGACCTCGGCCGCCATCCGCTCGGCCCCCGGGACGATGTCGAGGCGGGCCCCGTCGTGGAAGGTGAGCCGGTAGATGGGGTCGAGCGGGGCCAGCTCCAGCCAGTCCTCCAGCTCCTCGCCGGCCGCCCCGACGGTCGCCCGGACGACCTCGGGCATGGTCAGCACCGAGGGCCCGATGTCGAAGCGGTAGCCGCCGCTGGCGACCGTGCCGCAGCGCCCGCCCGGGACCGCCTCGGCCTCGACCACGACCACGTCGCGGCCGGCGGCGGCCAGGTGGATGGCGGCCGAGAGGCCGGCCAGGCCGGCCCCGACGACCACTGTCTGCGCGGCCATGGCCGCTAGGCGCTCCGGTCGGTGACGTGGTCGGCCAGCGCGGCCAGGGTGGCCCTGGCCGTCTCGTCGATCCCGCCGGCCGCGGCCAGGGCGTCCTTGGCCTCGGCCAGGAGCACGGCGATGCGGGTCTCGGTGGCGTCAAGGGCGCCGCAGGCGGTGATCAGCCGGCGCAGCTCGGCGACCTCGTCCTCGGACAGCTTGGCGTTGCCGAGGGCGCCCTCCAGCAGCTGCCGGCCGGCCCGGCCGGCGCGCTGGCGGGCCAGCATGACCAGGTAGGTCTCCTTGCCCTCGCGCAGGTCGTCCCCGGCCGGCTTGCCGGTCACCTCGGGGGCGCCGAACACCCCGAGGATGTCGTCGCGGAGCTGGAACGCCTCGCCCAGGGGCAGCCCGTAGGCCGAGTAGGCCCCGGCCAGGCCGGGCTGGCCCGCGGCCAGGGCGAGGCCGAGGTGGAGGGGCCGCTCGATGGTGTACTTGCCCGACTTGTAGGTCAGGACCCGGCGGACGGCGTCCTCGTCGGGGGCGCCCCGGCGGGCCTCGACCAGGTCCAGGTACTGGCCGCCCATCAGCTCCGAGCGCAGCCGGTTGAAGACCCGCAGGGCGGCGGCCAGCCGGTCGTCGGGCAGGCCGGCCTCGGCCAGGGCGACGTCGGCCCAGGTGAAGGCCAGGTCGCCCATGAGCATGGCCGCGCCCTCGCCGAACGCGGCCGGGTCGCCCCGCCAGGCCAGGCCCCGGTGCAGGCCGGCGAAGCCGACGTGCATGGCCGGGCGGCCCCGGCGGACCTCGGAGCCGTCCATGATGTCGTCGTGGATCAGGGCGCAGACGTGCAGCAGCTCGACCGAGCAGGACGCCTTGATGGCGGCCTCGGCCGCCGGGCCCGTGGCCGGGCCCCCGGCGCCCCGGTAGCCCCAGTAGACGAAGGCCGGCCGCAGCCGCTTGCCCCCCTCGAGGGCGAACCGGGTCAGGGCGTCGGTGACGGGGACGTTGTCCTGGCCGAGGAAGCCGAGGGCCGACAGCTCCTGGTCGAGCAGGGCGGCCAGGGCCCGGTCCACCCGGGCGCGCAGGTCCTCGGCGTCCAGGGGGGACGCCGGGACGAGCTGGTCGGCCTCGGTCACCTGGCTGGGGCTTCCTCTGGGGCTGATGATGGTCGTCATGCCTGCTTCTTCGATGCCAGCATCCTAGTCGGATGCACCATCTGGCGCCCTGGAAACGTCACGCCGGCCGGGTAGGCTGAGCCGACCATGAGCAGCCAGGTGCGGCCGACCGGTGAGGTGATCGCCGGCGGCCGGCCGCTGGGCCCGGGCGAGGCCGACGGGCTGGGCATCCTCCATGCCGACCTGGACGCCTTCTACGCCAGCGTCGAGGTGCAGAAGGACCCGTCCCTGCGGGGCCGCCCGCTGCTGGTCGGCGGGACCGGCGGCCGCGGGGTGGTCACCTCGGCCTCCTACGAGGCCAGGGCGTTCGGCTGCCGCAACGCCATGCCGATGGCCAGGGCCCGGCGCCTGTGCCCGCAGGCGGTGGCCGTCCCGCCCGACTTCGCCGCCTACCGCCGGGCCTCGGCCACGGTGATGGGCATCTTCCAGGGCGTCACCCCGCTGGTCGAGCCGCTCGCCCTCGACGAGGCGTTCCTGGACGTCCGCGGGGCTCGGGCGCTGTTCGGCGACGCCGTGGCCGCGGCCAGGCTGCTCCGGGAGCGGGTCCGCGCCGAGGCCGGCCTGGCCCTGACCGTGGGCGTGGCCGGCAGCAAGTTCCTGGCCAAGCTGGCCTCGACCCGGGGCAAACCGGACGGCCTGCTGGTGGTCCCGCCCGGCCGGGCCCTCGAGTTCCTGCACCCCCTGCCGGTCGACGCCCTCTGGGGGGCCGGGCAGGCGACCATCGACGTGCTGGCCCGCTACGGCCTGCGCACCGTCGGCGACGTCGCCGCCACCCCGCGGGCGACCCTGGAGCGGGCCCTCGGCCCGGCCGCCGGGGCCCAGCTCCACCAGCTGGCCTGGGCCAGGGACGACCGCGAGGTGGTGCCCTTCGAGGCGGCCAAGTCGGTCGGCGCCGAGGAGACCTTCGCCACCGACATCGACGACCCCGAGCAGCTGGCCCGCGAGGTGCTGCGCTGCTGCGTGCGGGTCGGGCGGCGGCTGCGGGAGGCCGGCCTGGCCGGCCGCACGGTCACCCTCAAGCTGCGCTTCGCCGACTTCCGCACCATCACCCGCGGGCGCACCCTGGCCGTGGCCACCGACACCGACAGCGAGCTGCACCAGGTCGCCGGCGAGCTGCTGGCCAGGCTCCAGCTCGGCCGGGCCCCGATCCGCCTGGCCGGCGTGACCGTCAGCAACCTGCAGCGGGCGGACGCGCCGGTGCAGCTGCGGCTGGGCCCGGAGCGGCCCGGCTGGGAGGCGGCGGTGCGGGCCGCCGACGCGGTCAGGGCCCGCTTCGGCGACGGCGCCATCGACCTTGCCTCCCTGGCTCCCCGGGAGCGGGAACCGTAGGCTCAGGTTGAAGGTTGAACCCCTCAGAGCCGGGCTGGATGCTGTTGTTGAGGGGGTAGTGCCCGGGTACACTCGCAGGACCACCACAGTACGACCCTGGCCGGAGCCTCACATGCCGCTGTCCGAGCACGAGCAACGCATCCTGGCCGAGATCGAGCGGCGGTTGCTCGAAGAGGACCCCAAATTCGCCCATCAGGTGGGCTCCTCGTTCCGCGCCCACCTGGGCCGCCGGCTCAAGCTGGCCGTCGCCGGCTTCGTCGTCGGCCTGATCGTGGTCATCTCCTCGACCTTCTTCGAGAACGTGGCCATCGGCGTCGCCGGCTTCGTCATCATGCTGGCCTGCGTGTTCCTGTTCGTGCGGACCATGCGCCGGCGGGCGACGGTGGAGCGGCCGGTCGGCCCGGCGCCCCCCTCCGGCCCGCCCCCGAGCGGCCCGCAGCGCCGCCAGGGCGGCGGCTCCAAGGGCGGCGTCGACGCCTGGTGGGGCAAGATGACCGAGCGCTGGCGCTCCCGCTGGGAGGAACGCGGCGGCCAGGGCCCTCCCTGACATCATCCCGACCGGCAGGTCGAGCGCAAATGGTTCGGCCCGCAGCCCGGCGGGTCAGTCCGCCGGTAGCGGGCGGTAGCCGTTCGGGCCCCGTGCACTCACCTGGCACGGTGGGTCAGGGTCATTCGGGCCCCATCCACCCGCGCGGCACGACGCTCAGGGGATCTGGGTCCATCCACTCATCCGGCTCAGCGCCTCGATTGTCCGGGATGTGGAGCGCTCCAGCATCCCGCTCGACCCTGATGCGCCTGCTGATGCCACCGCAGATCGGTCGGATGCACCTCTGCGGAGGTTCACGCGGCGGGGACACGTCTTCGATGTCGTCGGTGCGGTGGGGTGGCGGTCAGCCGGCCGTCAGCCTGGCGGGTCAGCCGCCAGCCGCCCTCATGCACGGCCCGGTGGTGGGCTCGGCACAGCAACGCCAGGTTGGCCAGGTCGGTGGGGCCGCCATGGAGCCAGTGCCGCAAGTGGTGGGCTTCGCACCAGGCCAGGGGGCGGGGGCAGTTGGGGAAGACACAGCCGCCGTCGCGGACGGCCAGGGCGGCGCGTTGGGCGGGTTGGATGACTCGGGTGGTCCGGCCGACTTCCAGCGGCTGGGTCGGGGCCCCACCCAGGGTCGGGGGGAGCAGGGCCGTCGCGGCTCGGAGCCGGGCCGCCAGCCCTCTGTCCCTGTCCCTGCTGGGATGGTGGCCAGGGTCCCGGACCAGCGGTCCTTGATCGTGATCAGGGTCCTGGGTCGCCGGCCGCTCATCCAGTCGCTGCCCGCCGCGGTCGCGGGCGAGCGGTGGTGTCGTCAGCGTCTCTCTGCCGCTTGGGTCTGGAGTCGCCGGTCCTTGATCGGCGCCGGGGCCGTGGTGGCCCTGGTGGCCAGGGTGCT
>CALGFH010000390.1 GCA_937881255.1 uncultured Actinomycetes bacterium | reverse complement strand
TGGACCGCCGCCGCCAGATCCGCATGAGCGAGGCCGAGCTGGCCGCCTTCCTGGACGCCCAGCGCACCGTGACCTGCGCCACCATCGGCCCGCAGGGCCGCCCCCACCTGGTCGCCCTCTGGTACGTCCCGATGGGTGCGCATCTCGACTGCTGGACCTACGCCGCCTCCCAGAAGGTCCGCAACCTCGAGCGCGATCCCCGCGCCACCCTCCTGACCGAGGCCGGCACGACCTACCAGGAGCTCCGCGGGGTCAGCCTGGAATGCGACGCCGAGCTGGTCCGCGACCCCGACCAGGTTCTCGACATCGGCGTCGCCCTGGCCGCCCGCTACAGCGGCGCCTCCCCCACCCCCGACCTCCGCGCCGCCCTCACCCCCCAGGCCGCCAAACGGGTCGGCGTCCGCTTCCACCCGACCCGGGTCTCGAGCTGGGATCACCGCAAGCTCGGCTGAGGGCACGGTGGGCGAGCAGGACCGGGAGGATGGCGGCGGCGACCAGGAGGGCGAGGGCGGTCGAGAGGCCGGTGAGCTCGGCCAGGACGCCGACCAGGGGTGGGCCGGTGAAGGAGCCGAGGTAGCCGAGGGTGGTGACGGCGGCGATGGCCACGGGCGGGGGGAGCTGGCTGGCCGAGGGGGCGGCGCCGAGGACGGCCGGGGCGATGGTGGCCAGGCCGGCGCCGAGGGTGGCCCAGCCGAGCAAGGCCAGGGGGGCGGTGGAGGCGGTGGCCACGACGGTGGCGCCGGTGGCGGCGAGCAGGCCGCTGGCCTGGACGACCCGGAGGCGGCCGAGGCGGGCGATCAGGCGGTCGCCGGCCAGGCGGGCGAGGGCGAGGGCGGCGGTGAAGGCGCTGAAGCCGGCGGCGGCCAGGGCGGGGCTGGCGGCGTGCTCGTCGTGGAGGTGGGCGGCGCTCCAGTTGCTGGCCGCGCCGTCGAGCAGGAAGGCGCAGAAGGCGATCGTGCCGAGGAGCAGGAGCCGGCCGCCGGGGCGGGCCAGCAGTGCCTGGCCGGGCTGGCGGGGCTCGACGGCCAGGTGGCGGGTGGCGGCCAGGCCGGCGAGCAGGCCGGCCGTGGCCGCGAGGGCGAAGTGGGGCAGGACGGCCAGGCCGGCGGCGGCGGCCGCGGTCCCGGCAAGGCCGCCGGCGAGCATGCCCATGGGGTGGGCGGCGTGGAGGCCGGAGAGGATCGGGCGTCGGTAGCGGCGTTCGAGCTCGACCCCCTGGGCGTTCATGGCCACGTCGACCACGCTGTTGGCCGCGGCCATCACGGCCAGGGCGGCGGTCAGCCAGGCCAGCCCGGGGGCCAGGGCGACGCCGAGGAGGGCGGTCGGGTAGACGGCGAAGCCCAGCCGCAGGCACGGGCGGCTGCCAAGGCGGGCGACCAGGGCGCCGCCGGCCGGCAGGCCGGCCAGGGCCCCGGCCTCCAGCCCGGCCACGGCCAGGGCGAAGGTGCCCGGCGAGAGGCCGAGGCGCTCCTGGACGGCCGGGATCCGGGTCGCCCAGGCGGCGACCACGAACCCGGTGACGAAGAACACCACCGCGGTGGCGGCGCGGGCCCGGCGGTCCCCGGGCGACGGCGCCACGGCCTCGCGGCCCCCGGCCCGGCGGTCCTCGAACGACGTCATGGCGATCCGCTACCCGACCACCGGGATAACGATTCATATGGATGTTGCATGCATGTTCTAAGCTTCTTGCATGCTTGATGTCGGCCGGCTGGCCACCCTGCGGGCGGTGCTGGCCCACGGGTCGTTCTCGGCGGCCGGGCAGGCGCTGGGGCTGACCCAGCCGGCGGTGTCGCGGCAGATCACGCTGCTGGAGCGGCAGGCCGGGACCCGGCTGGTCCGGCGGACCCGGCAGGGGGCCAGGCCGACCGAGGCGGGGCGGCTGCTGGCCGGGCATGCCGAGGCCATCCTTGACCGGCTGGCCCTGGCCTCCGAGCAGCTGGCCGAGCTGGCCGGGCTGCGGCGGGGGCGGGTCCGGCTGGGGTCGTTCTTCACCGCCTTCGCCCTGCTCACCCCGACGGTGGCCGCGCTCACCGAGGCCCGGCTGCCCGAGCTCGACCTGGAGCACGAGCTGGTCGACCGCCGCACCGCCTTCCGGCGCCTGGCCGCCGGGGAGCTGGACCTGGCGATCGTGTTCGAGCACGGCTTCGAGCCCGACCCGCCGCCCGGCGAGATCGAGCTGGTGCCGCTGTTCACCGACCCGGCCCGGGTCCTGCTCCCGGCCCGCCACCCCCTGGCCGGCCGGCCGGTGGTCGCGCTCGAGGACCTGGCCGGCGAGACCTGGATCCGGGCCCACGACGGGTCGGCCGCCCGGCTGCTCGACCACGTGCTGGCCGGGGCCGGGCTGCGCCCGCCGCTGCTGCTGGCCGGCCACGGCGACGAGCCGGTCGAGACCCAGGTCTACGTGGTCGCCGGCGACGGCGTCGCCCTTGCCTTTGCGCTCAACGTGATCATCAACCCGGCCGAGATCGCCGTCCGGCCGCTGGCCGGGGACGCCCCGGCCCGCCACGTCCAGGCCGCGCTCCTGCGCGACCAGCAGGCCCCCGGCCCGCGGGCCCTGCTCGAGGTGCTGGGCGAGCTCGGGCCGGGCCCGGTCGGCGGGAGCTAGCGCCGGGGGGCGCGGCCGTGGCGGAGCTTCATGGCCCGCTTGACGGCCGGGAGGACGTAGCCGGGGCGGTCGAAGCTCTGCATCGGGAACGGCAGCGGGAAGCGCTGGCGGGTGATGGCCTTGGAGCGGGCGAACTCGCGCAGGCCGTCGGGGCCGTGGATGCGGCCGAAGCCGGACTCGCCCACCCCGCCGAGGGGGAGGGACGGCATGCCGGCGAAGGTCAGCACCGAGTTGACGCTGGTCATGCCCGAGCGCAGGGCGCGGGCGATGCGGAGGGCCCGGCGGCCGGCGAACACGGCCGCGCCGAGGCCGTAGGGGTTGGCGTTGGCCAGGGCGACGGCGTGGTCGGCGTCGCGGGCCCGGGTCACCGGCAGGACCGGGCCGAAGGTCTCCTCCCGCATGACCAGGGCGTCGGGGGGCACGTCGACCAGCACCACCGGGTCGACATAGGGCGGGCGGACCGCGTCCGGGCCGCCGACCAGCGCCCTGGCCCCGCGGGCGAAGGCGTCGTCCAGGTGCCGCTGGATGATCTCGAGCTGCCGGGGCAGGGTGATGGGCCCGAAGTCGGCGCCGGGGCCGCCGCCGGGGCGGATGCGGGCGGCCCGCTCGACCAGCTTGGCCAGGAACCGGTCGTAGACCGGGTCGACCACGTACACCCGCTCGACGGCCAGGCAGGTCTGGCCGGCGTTGGCCATGCCGCCCCAGACCGCCTGGTCGGCCGCGGCGTCCAGGTCGGCGTCGGCGTCGACGATCATGGCGTCCTTGCCGCCCAGCTCCAGCACCACCGGGGTGAGCCGCTCGGCGCAGGCGGCCATGACCTGGCGGCCGGTGGCCGGCGACCCGGTGAGCGCGACCTTGTCCACGCCGGCCAGGCACAGGGCATGGCCGGTGGCCCCGTCCCCGGTCACCACCTGGAGCACGGGGTGGGCGGGCACGGCCTCGGCGAAGGTGTCGGCCAGGAGGCAGCCCACGGCCGGGGTCAGCTCGCTCGGCTTGAACACCACCGCGTTGCCGGCGGCCAGGGCGTAGGCGATCGACCCCAGCGGGGTGAACACCGGGTAGTTCCAGGGGCCGATCACCCCGACCACCCCGAGGGGCTGGTACTCGACCGAGGCGGCGTGGTTGGCCAGGACCAGGTTGCCGCGGGCCCGGCGCCGGCCGAGCACCCTGGCCGCGTTGCGGGCCGCCCAGTCGAGATGCTCGACGATCATCAGGACCTCGATGAGGGCGTCGGCGTCGGGCTTGCCGTTCTCGCGGTGGACCAGGGCGACCAGCTCGTCGGTCCGCCGGACCAGCAGCGCCTTGTAGGCCAGGAGGGCCCGCCGGCGGCCGTCGAAGCCGAGCCCGGCCCAGCCCGCGGCCGCCTCCCTGGCCCTGGCCACGGCGGCCGCGA
Organism: uncultured Actinomycetes bacterium; assembly: GCA_937881255.1. Classification (GTDB taxonomy): domain Bacteria; phylum Actinomycetota; class CALGFH01; order CALGFH01; family CALGFH01; genus CALGFH01. Next base: position 7,708 of record CALGFH010000390.1, on the reverse strand, counting down.
CCTCCTCGGGCCCGTCCACCGGGAAGGTCCCCACCACCTCCCCGGTGGCCGGGCTGGTGGAGTCGAAGGTGCGGACGCGGTCTTCGGTGATCGCCATGCGTTCCCCTTTCCCCACAAGGACTCTAGCCACTCCGGCGACCGGCCGGCAGCCGATCGTCTCGAACCGGTCACCGCGCTGGAAGTTTGCGTCCGCAAGTTCGTAGAGTTCGGCCCGCATCCCGCTCGGCGCTCGCGAGTGGCCGTGACTCGCCCGACCGCCGTGCTCTGCCAGGCGTCGCCGCAACCGGACGCCACCGAGCGAGGAGAGAACGTTGACCGCCGCAACAGACGTCGTCGTGATCGGGGCCGGCCTGGCCGGGCTGGCCGCGGCCAGCAGGCTGGTGGACGCCGGGGCCGAGGTGGTGGTGCTGGAGGCCCGCGAACGGGTCGGCGGGCGGACCCTGACCCTGCCCGCGGCCGACGGCACCCCGATCGACCACGGCGGCCAGTGGATCGGCCCGACCCAGGACCGCATCGCCGCCCTCGCCGACCGCGTCGGCGTCACCACCTACGCCAGCTACGAGCACGGGCTCAACACCGAGTTCCGCGACGGCCGGGCCCACCGCTTCGACGGCCAGCTGCCCGACGGCAGCGACCCGGTGAGCGCCGTGGCCATGGGCCAGGCCATCCGCGAGCTCGACGCCATGGCGGCCAGGGTGCCGCTGGAGGCCCCCTGGACGGCCGCGGACGCGCTGGTCTGGGACTCCCAGACGGTCGAGACCTGGCTCCAGGACCGGGTGTCGGCCGAGCGGGCCAGGAACTGGCTGCGGGCGGTCATCCGGGGGACGCTGGCCGCCGAGGCCCGCGACCTGTCGCTGCTGCACACCCTGTTCGTGATCCGCTCGGCCGGCGGCATCGCCCCGCTGATCGCCACCGCCGGCGGCGCCCAGGAGCGCCGCTTCCACGGAGGCGCCCAGACCATCTCGATCCGGCTGGCCGAGTCGCTGGGCGAGCGGGTCGTGCTCGGCGCCCCGGCCGAGGTGGTCCGCCACGGCGAGAGCGGGGTGGTGGTCGAGGCCGGCGGCCGGGCGGTCGCGGCCGGGCGGGCCATCCTGGCCGTGCCGCCGGCCATCGCCGGCCGGATCGGCTACCGGCCGGCCATGCCCGGCTGGCGCAACCAGCTCACCCAGCGGGTCCCGATGGGCAGCGTGATCAAGGTCCACGCCCTCTACGACGAGCCCTTCTGGCGCCGCGAGGGGCTGTCCGGCCTGGCCGTCAGCGACAACGGGCCGGTCAGGATCGTCTACGACAACTCCCCTGAGGACGGGTCGCCCGGGGTGCTGGTCGGCTTCATCGAGGGCCAGCAGGCCCGCACCTGGGCCCGCCGCAACCGGGCCGACCGTCGGGCCGGCATCCTGGCCTGCCTGACCGACTACTTCGGCGAGCGGGCCGGCCGGCCCCGGGAGCTGCTGGAGCGGTCCTGGGCCGACGAGGAGTACAGCGGCGGCTGCTACGCCGGCTACTTCCCGCCCGGGGTCTGGACCTCCTTCGGCCAGGCCCTGCGCGAGCCCATCGGCCGCCTCCACTGGGCCGGGACCGAGACCGCCACCGTCTGGACCTCCTACATGGAGGGCGCCGTCCAGTCCGGTGAGCGAGCAGCCGACGAGGTCCTGGCCGCCTCCTGAGCGGGTGGTGGCGCGCCTCACCCGCGCCCGACCCGCGCCCGACCCGCGCCCAACCCGCCCCTACCTGTCGGTGGGGCCCCTACCGGGAGGGTAGCTCCGGGAGGGGAGGGAGGCGAACGGCTGTCCACACCCCCTACCCTCGCCCCCTACCCCTCGCCGCGGAAGTGGTCGTAGGACAGGCCGGCCAGGGGCTGCGGCCCCGACCGGGTCATCCGGACCCGGGTCGCGGGGTCGGCGGTGAAGCGGCCGCAGTCGAGCACGCCGCCGAGGTCGGCGGCCCGGGGCAGGGCGGCGGCCAGGACGAAGTCCTCTCCCCCGCCGAGGGCCAGGGCCAGCGGGTCGAGGCCGAGCAGGGCGGCCGCCTCGGTGACCCCGGGGGCGAGGGGGACGGTGGCGTCGTGGACCTCGACCCCGACCCCGGACGACTCGGCCAGGTGGAGGGCGTCGCCGGCCAGCCCGTCGGACAGGTCGATCATGGCCGTCGCCCCCGCCCTGGCCAGGGCCACCCCCATGGCCAGGGCCGGCTGGGGCCGGCGGTGGGCCGCGGCCAGGGCCGGGAACCGGCCCAGCAGCTCGGCGGCCGCCGGGTCGCCGGACCGGAGCAGGGCCAGCCCGGCCGCGGCCGCCCCCAGCGGGCCGCTGACGGCCAGGCGGTCCCCGGGCCGGGCCCCCGACCGGAGCACCGGGCGCTCGGCCTCCCCCAGGGCGGTCACGGCCAGGGACAGGGCCGGGCCGGCGGAGACGTCGCCCCCGACCAGCGTCACCCCGTACGCCCGGCAGGCCTCGCCGACCCCGGCGTAGACCCGTTCCAGGGTCGGCACCGGGGTCGCCTCGGGCACGGTCAGGGCGAGCACCAGCCAGCGGGCCTCGGCGGCCATCGCGGCCAGGTCGGAGAGGTTGGCCGCGACCGCCTTCCAGCCCCAGTCCTCGGGCTCGGACAGCTCGGCGGTGAAGTCCAGCCCCTCGACCAGCACGTCGGTGGTGACCACCAGCCGGTGCCCCGGGGTCGGCAGCAGCACGGCCGCGTCGTCGCCGACCCCGGCCTCGACCCCTGGCCCCGGTTCCAGCCCCCCGGTGAGCCGGGCGATCAGCCCGAACTCACCGAGAGATTTCAGCTCGTCGGTCAGGAGACGGCCTTGACGATCGCCTCGTCGAGGCCCGGGAACTCGGCCAGGTAGTCGGCCCGCTCGGCCTTGAGCCGCTCGACCTGGCGGCGGTACTCGTCGGTGCGGCCCTGGCGCTCGTACAGCCGGCGCGGCTGGAGCAGCTCGGGGTCGTCGATGCCCGGGACCTCGGCGGCGACCTGGTAGCCGAAGTCGGGGTCGTCGTCCCAGGTGATGCTGCCCTCGGCGATGGCCCGGACGATGGCCGAGGAGTGGGGGATGCGCAGCTTCTTGGAGCGGTCGTCGCCCTCGGGGCCGCCGACCCGCCCGGTGTTGAGCAGGAACACCTCCAGCGGGTGGGTCTCCAGCAGCTCGGCCAGCCGGTTGCCCTGCTGCTCGTGGCGGAGCGGGAAGAACGGGTTGGTCCCCGGGACCCGCAGCGACCTGCCCTCCTCGTCCTTGCCCCCGGCCGAGGTGCCCTGGGTCTCGCCGAGCATGAAGTAGCCGGCCGCCTGCTCGATGTTGAGCCGGGCCACCCCCGGGATGATGTTCTCGTTGCGGTTCAGCACCAGCAGGAACGACGCCGGCGGGACCTGGTCGGCCGGGTAGTTGTCGATCGAGCGCATGTTGAACACGGCCCGGCCGTTCTGGGTGTAGGAGGTGTCGAAGAAGTCGATCTTGTCGCCGTGCTGGGAGACGTTCTCCAGGTAGGCGTCGGGCTTGGTCACGGCGCCGTGGATGGCCGGCTCGTCCTCGGCCGAGAGGGCGAAGGTCTTGGCGAAGCAGCCGTCCTCGGTGGAGACGATCCTGCCCCCGGCGAACAGCCCGATGAAGTCGTCCTGGACCGCCTGGGAGCCGTTCTGCTTGGTGAAGGTGGTGGTCGTCTTGCCCGTGCCCGAGAGCCCGACGATCAGCATGGTCCGCTCGCCGTCGGAGGTCGGGATGACCTTGCAGCCGGCGTGCATGGCCAGCCCGCCGCCCTCGTAGACCTTGCGGTTCCACATCCGCAGGCCGCCCTTTTTCGACTCCCCGAAGTAGTCGGAGTTCAGGACCCGGGTCACGCCGGCGTCCAGGTCGACGGCGATCACCCGGTCGTTGGGGTAGCCGGGGACGGCCAGGTTGGGGGTGTAGATCATGGTGATCTCGGGCTCGTGGCCGGTGTCGCCCTCGACCGGGTCGTAGTACAGGAACCGCTGCATGCCGGCGATGTTGGCGTTGGCCTTCTCGATCACCAGCCGGGCCGGGGTGCGGTAGGGCCCGGCGTGGCCGACGAAGCCGTCGACCACCACCATGTCCTGGCCCCGGATGTACTCGTCCTGGAGGGCGGCCAGCCGCCTGCCCTCCTCGCGGTCGATGGTCTGGTCGCTGTGCTCGTCGGGCCGGTCGGTGACCACATAGGTCGACCCCTTGGAGCGGGAGACGACCTTGGTCTGGACGTTGACGTTCCCGTACTCGGTCTGGCGGGCCTGGGGCATCGCGTCCGCGTACTCGCGCAGCTCGGCCTCGGTCGGGTGGAAGGCGATCGACTTGGCGGCGAGGCCCAGGTCGGACGGTGGCGAGCTCGGCATCTATGCCCTCCAGCGTTGGAGACGAGTTTCCCAGTCTAGCGTTTGGCCGGGGCGCGTCCCTGCTCAAGGCAGCGCAGGACCTCGTCGTCGTCGACCTGGGGGAAGCGCTCGTAGACCTGGCCGACGTTGAGGTAGGGGTCGGGGGTGACCAGCACGACCACCTGGTCGACCACTGGCGAGAGCCGGTCCTCCAGGCCGGTGGGACCGACGGGCACGGCCACCAGGACCCGGCTGGCCCCGGCCCGGCGGGTGTAGGAGGCGGCCGCCGCGCAGGTCCAGCCGGTGGCCACGCCGTCGTCGACCAGGACGGCGGTCCGGCCGGCCAGCTCGAGGGGAGGCTGGCCTTCGCGGTAGGCGGCGGTCCGCCTGGCCACCTCGGCCGTCTGGCGGGCGGCCTCGGCCCGGACCGCGGCCATGTCCAGGCCGAGGCGGCGGATGGCCGGCTCGTCGAGCGCCTGGACCCCGTCGGCGACCGCGCCGACGGCCAGCTCGGGGTTGCCGGGAGCGCCGACCTTGCGGGGCACGACCACGTCCAGGGGGGCGCCGAGGCGGGCCGCCACCTGGGCGGCCACCACCACCCCGCCGCGTGGGAGGCCCAGGACCAGCACCGGGGGCCTGACCAGGCCGGCCACGACCTCGGCCAGCAACCCGCCAGCCTCCACCCGGTCGAGGAACCGCCGCTGCCGTCCCGCCATGTCGCTCCCAGGTCGGGGAAGGCAAGCATACCGGCCCTTGCGCTCTCGTGAAATGCCTGGCCGATCGCGCTGTCCCACGCCCTTGGCACACCCTGGAGCCGCGTGTAGCATGCGCAGACCCTTCGACCCCGGGGCAGCCGTGGGCGCGCCGTTGCGGCGGCAGAACTCAAGGAGGTCGTTGCTTGTGGTGACGGCATACATCCTGATCCAGACCGAGGTCGGCAAGGCCGCCCAGGTCGCCAAGGAGATCGCCGAGATCAAGGGCGTCCAGCAGGCCGAGGACGTCACCGGCCCCTACGACGTGATCGTCCGCGCCGAGGCCCGCAACGTCGACGACCTGGGCAAGCTGGTGGTGGCCCGGGTCCAGGCGGTTGACGGCATCACCCGCACCCTCACCTGCCCGGTGGTCCACCTCTAGGGAGGCTCAGAGCCGCTCCACCAGCCAGTCGACCGCCCTGGTCAGGGTCTCGAGATCGGCCGGCTCGATCGCCGGGAACATGGCGATGCGCAGCTGGTTGCGGCCCAGCTTGCGGTAGGGCTCGGTGTCGACGATCCCGTTGGCCCGCAGGGCCCGGGTGACGGCGCCGGAGTCGACCGACGGATCGAGGTCGATGGTGGCCACGGTGTGGCTGCGCATGGCCGGGTCGGTCACGAACGGGGTGGCGTAGCCGCTGGCCTCGGCCCAGCCGTAGACGATCCCGGCCGACTCGTCGCAGCGCTTGGCCGACCAGGCCATGCCGCCCTGCTCGTTCAGCCAGTCCAGCTGCTCGGCCAGCAGGAACAGGGTGGCCAGGGCCGGGGTGTTGAGGGTCTGGTCGGCCCGTGACTGCTCCAGGGCGATCCCGAGGCTGAGCATGGCCGGGATGTGGCGGCCGGAGGCGGCCACCCGCCCCACCCGCTCCACCGCCGCCGGGGACAGCCAGGCCAGCCAGAGGCCGCCGTCGGCGGCGAACGACTTCTGGGGGGCGAAGTAGTAGACGTCGGCCTGGCCCGGGTCGACCGGCAGGCCGCCGGCCGCCGAGGTGGCGTCGACGCAGACCAGGCCGCCGGCCCCCTCCGGCCGCCGGATCCCCATGGCCACCCCGGTCGAGGTCTCGTTGTGGGTCAGGGCGTACAGGTCGACGTCGGGGTCGGGACGGGGCTCGGGGTGGCTGCCGAACGGGCTGGCGATCACCTGGGGCTCGTCCAGGTGGGGGGCGGCGGTGGCCGCGGCCGCGAACTTGGCCGAGAACTCGCCGAACACCAGGTGCTGGCTGCGCCGCTCGATCAGGGAGAAGGTGGCCAGGTCCCAGAACAGGGTCGAGCCGCCGTTGCCGAGGGCGACCTCGTAGTCGGCGGGCAGGTCGAACAGGTCGGCCAGCCCGGCCCGGACGCGGCCCACCAGCGAGCGGACCGGGGCCTGGCGGTGGCTGGTGCCGAGGAAGGTGGGGGCGGCCGCGGCCAGGGCGGCCACCGCCTCCTGGCGGACCTTGGAGGGGCCGCTGCCGAAGCGGCCGTCGCCCGGCCGCAACTCGCCGGGCAGGATTGGGGTGGATTTCTGGTCGGTCATGCGGCCACTCTATCCTCGCTCGACAACCGGACTGCCCGACGGAGGCAAGCCCTGTGCCCAGGATCTCCCGCCGTGTCGCCGCCATCGCCGAGTCGGCCACCCTGGCCATCGACGCCAAGGCCAAGGCGCTCAAGGCGGCCGGCGAGGACGTGATCGGCTTCGGCGCCGGCGAGCCCGACTTCCCCACCCCCTCCCAGATCGTCGAGGCGGCGGTGGCCGCCTGCCAGCAGCCGAAGTACCACCACTACACCCCCGGGCCGGGCCTGCCCGAGCTGCGGGCGGCGATCGCGGCCAAGACGGCCCGCGACTCGGGCCTGGCCGTCGAGCCGAGCCAGGTGATGGTCACCAACGGCGGCAAGCACGCCCTCTACCAGGCGTTCACCACCCTGCTGGACCCCGGCGACGAGGTCCTGCTGCCGTCGCCCTACTGGGTCACCTACCCCGAGGCGATCTCGCTGACCGGGGCCGAGCCGGTGGTCGTCGAGACCGGCCAGTCGACCGGCTTCCGGGTCTCGGTCGAGCAGCTGGAGGCGGCCACCACCGAGCGGACCAAGCTGCTGGTGTTCGTGTCCCCCTCCAACCCGACCGGGGCGGTGTACCCGCCGGACGAGGTCGAGGCCATCGGCCGCTGGGCGGCCGGCCGGGGGCTGTGGGTGCTGACCGACGAGATCTACGAGCACCTGGTCTACGGGTCGGCCGAGTTCACCTCCATGCCGGCGGTCGCGCCCGAGCTGGCCGACCGCTGGGTGGTCGTCAACGGCGTGGCCAAGACCTACGCCATGACCGGCTGGCGGGTCGGCTGGCTGATCGGCCCGCCCGACGTGGTCAAGGCGGCCACCAACCTCCAGAGCCACGCCACCTCGAACGTGGCCAACGTCTCCCAGGCGGCCGCCCTCGCCGCGGTCTCCGGCGGCCTCGAGGACGTGGCCAGGATGCGGACCGCCTTCGACCGGCGGCGCCGCAAGATGGTGGAGCTGCTGCGGGCCATCCCGGGGGTCACCTGCGTCGAGCCCGCTGGCGCCTTCTACGCCTTCCCGTCGTTCGAGGCGGTGCTGGGCCGGGAGCTGCGCGGCCAGCGGCCGGCGACCAGCATGGAGCTGGCCGACCTGATCCTGGAGGAGGCCAAGGT
>CALGFH010000389.1 GCA_937881255.1 uncultured Actinomycetes bacterium | reverse complement strand
GGGCCGTACCCGACCAATCTGGGGTTGCTCGGGGGGCGGGTGCGGGCGATGGAGCTGGTGCGGCGGTCGGGGCGGCCGTACCTGACGGTGCCGCGCGACCCGGGACGAGGCACCGGGTGGTGGGCGGTGGAGGTGTTCCCGGCGCCGGCGCTGGTCGAGCTGGGCGGGCTGGAGCGGGCGGTGCGCTACAAGAAGGGGCCGCCCGAGGCGCGGCGGGGGGGACCCGCCCCTGCGGGTCGACCCGGCGGGGGTGCTCGCCCGGGAGCTGGGGCGCCTGGGCGGGCTGCGGGGCGCGGGGCTGAAGGCGGTCGAGGACCTGGCCGACGCCCATGTCTGCGCCTATGTGGGGCTGTGGTGGTGGGCCCATGGGCCGGCCGCCACCCTGGTCGCCGGGGACGAGGGCACCGGGGCGATCCTGGTGCCCCGGCCTCCCGGCTGAGGGCGGCGGCCGGCCGCGCCGGTCAGGCGGTGCGGAGGCGGAACAGCACGCCCGAGACGGCCACCGAGGCGACCAGGATGCCGAGGCACCAGGCGACCGCCCGCACCGGGCTGGTCCCGACCGGGAGGCCGAGGAGCAGGCCCCGGAGGGTCTCGATCACCGGGGTGACCGGCTGGTTGGCGGCGAACCCGTGGATCCAGGTCGGCATGGTGTCGATGGGGACGAAGGCGCTGCTCGGGTAGGGCAGGAACATGACCAGGAAGCTGAACCCGCCGGCCGCCTCGGGCGACCGGGCGAGCAGGCCGACGGCCGCCGCCAGCCAGGAGATGGCCAGGATGAACAGGAGCAGGACGCCGGCCGCGGCGAGCCAGTCCAGCGGCCCGGCGCTGGGCCGGAACCCGATCAGGAAGGCCACCCCGAACACCAGCACGGTGGAGGCGAGGTTGCGGACCACGCTGGCCGCGACGTGCCCGGCCAGGACCGAGGCCCCGGCGACGTCCATCGAGCGGAACCGGTCGATGATGCCGCCGGTCATGTCGGTGGTCACGCTGACGGCGGTCATCGAGGCCCCGAACCCGGCGCAGAGCAGCAGCACCCCGGGGACGACGTAGGTCACGTAGCGGGTGCCGGTCTGGATGGCCCCGCCGAACAGGTAGACGAACAGCAGCATCAGCATGACCGGCAGGGCCAGCGAGGTCAGGGCGACGTCGAGGTTGCGCCGGGCCATGCGCAGGCAGCGCCCGGCCATGGTGGCCGAGTCGGCCAGGGCCGACCGGGCCCGGGAGGGGACCCGCAGCCGCGGGGCATGGGTTGCGGAAGCGGTGAGCTCAGACACCGGCGGGCTCCTTCTCGTGCTCGTGGTCGGGTCGGTCGGCGGGATGGCCGGTCAGGGCCAGGAACACGTCGTCGAGGGTGGCGCGCTGCACGGCGAACCGGTCGACGGCCCGGCGGGCCGGGTCGACCTCGTCGAGCAGGGCCCGCACCTGGGCGGCGCTGCCGTCGGTGGCCACCCCGATGGTCAGGCGGCCCGGGTCGCTGCGGACGACCCGGCCGTCCAGGCGCCGGGCGACCTGGTCGAAGGCGGCGGCGTCGGCCAGCTCCAGGTCGAGGCGCTGGCCGGCGACCTGTTCCTTGAGCTCGGCCGGGGTGCCGTCGGCGACCACCCGGCCGCCGTCGAGCACGACGATGCGGTCGGCCAGCTGGTCGGCCTCCTCCAGGTACTGGGTGGTCAGGAACACGGTCACCCCCGACCCGGCCAGGCCGGTCACGACCTGCCACACGGCCTGGCGGCTGCGCAGGTCCAGGCCGGTGGTCGGCTCGTCCAGGAAGAGCACCGCCGGGTCGCCGACCAGCCCGGCGGCCAGGTCGAGGCGCCGGCGCATGCCACCCGACCAGGTCTTGACCGGCCGGGGCCCGGCCTCGGTGAGGTCGAACCGGGCCAGCAGCTCGGCCGCCCGGCGCCGGGCCGCCGGACCGGGCAGGCCGGCCAGGCGCCCCATCATGCGCAGGTTCTCCTCGCCGGTCTGGAGCTCGTCCACGGCCGCGTACTGGCCGGTCAGGCTGATGTGGCGCCGCACCTGGCGGCGGTCGGCGACGACGTCGAACCCGGCCACCCGGGCCCGGCCGGCGTCGGCCCTGGCCAGGGTGGCCAGGATGCGCACGGTGGTGGTCTTGCCGGCCCCGTTGGGGCCGAGCAGGGCGAGCACGCTGCCCCGCGGCACCTCCAGGTCGACCCCGTCCAGGACGCGCAGCGTCCCGTAGGACTTCTCGAGGCCGGTGGCCTCGATGGCGAGTGCTTCCTGCATCTCCGCTCCTTCTGCGTACGGTATACACTCAACTGCGTAAGGTATACACAGTCGTAGGATGTGCGTCAACCACCCGGAGCGCGGAGGCGATGGACGACCAGATCGGGACCGGCCTGCCGGCCAGCATCGAGACGGCCTGGGGCGTGCGGTCGCGGCCCAGCAAGGGACCGCGACCCGCCCTCAGCCTGGAGCGGATCGTGGCCGCGGCCGTGCGGGTCGCGGCCGCCGACGGCCTCCAGGCGGTGTCGATGAGCCGGGTCGCGGGCGACCTGGGCGTCTCCACCATGTCGCTGTACCGCTACGTCTCGGCCAAGGGCGAGCTGCTCGCCCTCATGGCCGACCTGCCCTTCGAGGAGCCGCCGGCGCGGCGGGGGGCCGAGGAGAGCTGGCGCGACGGCCTGGCCCGCTGGGCCAGGACCGAGCTGGCCGTGTACCGCCGCAACCCCTGGGTGCTGCGCATCCCCATCAGCGGCCCGCCGGTCACCCCCAACGCGATCACCTGGCTGGAGCGGGGCCTCGACAGCCTGCGGGGCACCGGGCTCCGCGAGGACGAGAAGCTCTCGGTGATCCTGCTGGTCACCGGGTACGTCAGGAACCAGGGGACGCTCCAGGCCGACATCGCCGCCGCCCAGGCGGCCGGCGCCGCCCCCCAGGGCCCGGAGATGATGAGCTCCTACGGGCGCGTGCTGGCCAGGCTGACCGACCCCGAGCGCTTCCCGGCCCTGCACGCGGTGATCGCGGCCGGCGTGCTCGACGAGCCGGACGAGCCGGACGAGCCCGACTACGACTTCAACTTCGGCCTGGAGCGGGTGCTGGACGGGATCGAGACCCTGATCGAGAACAGGAGGACCGGACGTGGCTGACATCAAGGAGGCGGCCCGGGAGCGGGTCGAGCAGGCCAGGGACGAGCTGGTGGCCCTGAGCCGCCGCATCCACGCCAACCCCGAGCTCGGGTTCGAGGAGGAGCAGGCCTGCGCCTGGCTGTGCGAGCTGCTGGACGGGGCCGGGCTGGAGGTCGAGCGGGGGGTCGGCGACCTGCCGACGGCGTTCGCGGCCCGGGCCGGGTCGGGTCCGCTGCACGTGGTCGTGTGCGCCGAGTACGACGCCCTGCCGGCGGTCGGGCACGCCTGCGGGCACAACGTGATCGCGGCCATGGCCGCCGGGGCCGGCCTGGCCCTGGCCAGGGTGGCCGACGACGCCGGGCTGCGGGTGACCGTGCTCGGGACCCCGGCCGAGGAGGGCGGCGGGGGCAAGATCCTGCTGCTCGAGCGGGGCGCCTTCGAGGGCGCGCACGCGGCCATGATGGTCCACCCCTCGCCGTACGAGCACCCGGAGATGCCGATCATCGCCGTGAACCACCTCCAGGTCGCCTACACCGGCAAGGAGGCCCACGCCTCGGCCTACCCGTTCCTGGGGATCAACGCGGCCGACGCCCTGGTCGTCGCCCAGACCGCCATCGGCCTGCTCCGCCAGCACCTGCGCCCCGGGGACCGGGTGCACGGGATCGTCACCAAGGGCGGCGACGCCGCCAACATCATCCCGGCCCACACGACGGCCAACTGGATGGTCCGGGCCGAGACCCTGGAGCAGCTGGAGGACGTCCAGGCCAAGGTGACCCGCTGCTTCGAGGCCGGCGCCCTGGCCACCGGGGCGACCCTGGAGCTGGGCCAGGACCACGCGCCCTACTCCGAGATGCGCCACGACCACGAGCTGTCCGCCCTGTACCAGCGCAACGCCGAGGCCCTGGGGCGCAGCTTCGCCGACAGGACCGAACGGGGCGCCGGGTCGACCGACATGGGCAACGTCTCCCTGGCCCTGCCCTCGATCCACCCCACCATCGGGATCGACGCCCTGCCGGCGGTCAACCACCAGCCCGAGTTCACCGCCAAGTGCGCCACCCCGGCGGCCGACCGGGCGGTGGTCGACGGCGCCGTGGCCATGGCCTGGACGGCGATCGACGCCGCCACCGACCAGACCGTGCGCGAGCGGCTGCTGGCCGGTCCCGGCCGACCGGCCTGACCCGGGCGGCTGGAGGATGTCCGGGGCGGGCCGGTGGCTCCGACGTCTCTGGTGAGCGGCACCACGGCGGTGCCGGCAGCGAGAGGAGCGACCATGAAGTACATGATCCTGACCTACGCCTCCCAGCAGGACTACGACGGGATGGCCGGGAAGCCCACCGGCCGGCCGGTCTGGTCGGCGGAGGACTTCGCGGCCATGGGCGAGTTCATGGAGTCCTTCAACAAGGACCTGGCCGACTCCGGCGAGCTCGTCGAGACGCGGGGGCTGGCCGCTCCGGTCCTCACCCGGCGGCTCCAGCTCCAGAACGGTGTCCCGGTGGTGACCGACGGGCCGTACGCCGAGGCCCAGGAGGTGCTCGCCGGCTACTGGATCGTGGAGTGCGAGAGCTTCGACCGGGCGACCGAGATCGCCGGCCGGCTCGCCAGCTGCCCGGCGCCGCCCGAGGTCGCCGCGACCGCCGTGGCCGACGTCCGGCCGCTCGTCGACTCCAGGGCCGACCTGGAGCTCTGACCGGTTCCGTGCCCGACACCGAGGCCGAGGACCTGCTGCGGCGGCTGGCGCCGCAGGTCCTCGGCGCGGTGGTCCGGCGCTACGGGCACTTCGACACCGCCGAGGACGCCACCCAGGAGGCGCTGCTGGCGGCGGCCATGCAGTGGCCCGCCGACGGGGTCCCGGACAACCCGCGGGCCTGGCTGATCACGGTCGCCTCGCGCCGGCTCACCGACCTGCTCCGCAGCGAGCAGGCCCGCCAGCGACGCGAGGACGGCGTCGCCCGGTGGACGCTCCCCGAGCAACGGCTGGCCCCCGCCGCCGACCGGCCGGCGGCGGAGTCCGACGACACCCTCATCCTGCTGTTCATGTGCTGCCACCCCGTCCTGTCGCCGGCGTCGCAGATCGCGCTGACCCTGCGGGCGGTCGGCGGCCTGACCACCGCGGAGATCGCCCGGGCGTTCCTGGTGCCGGAGGCGACCATGACCCGGCGCATCAGCCGGGCCAAGCAGCGCATCAAGGACAGCGGCGTCCCGTTCGCCATGCCCCCGGGCGACGAGCGGGGCGAACGGCTCGGGGCGGTCCTCCACGTGCTCTACCTGATCTTCAACGAGGGCTACACCAGCACCTCAGGGCCCGAGCTGCACCGCAAGGAGCTGTCGGCCGAGGCGATCCGGCTGGCCCGCCTGGTCCACCGGCTGCTGCCCGGCGACGGCGAGGCGACCGGGCTGCTGGCCCTGATGCTGCTCACCGACGCCCGCCGGCCGGCCCGGACCGGGCCCGACGGCGGGCTGGTCCCCATGGCCGAGCAGGACCGGAGCCGCTGGAACGCCGACGACATCGCCGAGGGGGTGGCGCTGATCACCGGCGCGCTCCCCCGCGGGCCGACCGGCCCGTACCAGCTCCAGGCGGCGATCGCCGCGGTCCACGACGAGGCCCCGAGCGCCGAGGCGACCGACTGGCCGCAGATCGTTGCCCTGTACGAGCTGCTGCGGCGGACCGCCGACAACCCCGTGGTGGCGCTCAACCACGCCGTGGCCGTGGCCATGGCCAGCGGCCCGCGGGCCGGGCTCGACCTGCTGGGGGCGCTCCAGGCCGACGAGCGGATCGCCGGCGACCACCGGCTCCACGCCGTCCGCGCCCACCTGCTGGAGCTGGCCGGTGACCGCGCCGGGGCCCGCGACGCCTACCAGGCGGCGGCCAGCCGGACGACCAACCTGCCCCAGCAGCGCTACCTCAACGCCCGGGCGGCCCGCCTGGCCGGCGACCGGTAGGGGCTGCGGCGACGGCCGGTGTCCGGGAGCGGGCGGCGGCTCCGACGTCTCGTGTGAGCGGCACTGGAGCGGTGCCAGCAGCGAGAAGGAGCAGCCCATGTCCCAGCAGTCCACCCTCCCGGCCAGCGCGGCCACCCGGACCTCCCGGCTGCTGGCCTGCGGCATCGTCGCCGGCCCGTTGTTCCTGGCCGTCGGCCTGACCCAGGCCTTGACCCGCGACGGGTTCGACCTCAGCCACCACCCGCTCAGCCTGCTGAGCCTCGGGGACCTGGGGTGGGTCCAGATCGCCAACTTCGTCGTCACCGGCGGGCTGTTCCTGGCCTGCGCCGTCGGCATGCGGCGGGCCCTGGGTCCCGGCCCGGGCGGCACCTGGGGCCCGCGGCTGGTCGGCGCCCTCGGGGCCGGGCTGGCCATGGCGGGCGTGTTCGTCGCCGACGCCGGTGCCGGCTTCCCCCCCGGCGCACCCGCCGGAGCGCCCGAGATCAGCTGGCACGGCGCCCTCCACGAGGCCGGGTTCGTCCTGGCCAGCCTGGGCATGGTCGCCGGATGCCTGGTGTTCGCGCGCCGGTTCGCCGGCCTGCGGCAGTGGGGCTGGGTCGGGGCCAGCGTCGCCACCGCGGTCGCGGTCCTGGTGCTCGCCGCCTGGCCCGACCTGGACGGCGTCAGCGTGCGCCTGGTGGTCGCCTCGGCGGTCCTGTACGGCTACGTCGGGGCGCTGGCCGCCCACCTGCTGCGACGCCTTCCCGAGGGGCCGGCTAGCGGGTGAACGGGTCGAGGGCGGCGGCCAGGGGCTTGCCCCTGGCCGCCCAGGCGTCGCCGTGGGGGATGACCTCGATCTCGCGGTGGTCGTCGTCGCCGATGTGCAGGACCAGCTCCAGCCAGCTCTCGGGGAGGGCGGCGGCGACCCGGTCGGCCCACTCGACGAACACCACCGCGTCGGCCGAGAGCACGTCCTCCAGGCCGAGGTCCTCCAGCTCCAGGGGGCCGCTCAGCCGGTAGGCGTCGACGTGGTGGACGGGCGGGTCGCCGTTGTACTCGCGGACCAGCATGAAGGTCGGGGACAGCACCGGCCCGTCGGCCCCGAGGGCGTCGGCCGCCCCCTGGACCAGCCGGGTCTTGCCCGCCCCGAGGTCGCCGGCCAGCCCGACCACGTCGCCGGGGCCGAGCAGGCCGGCCAGGGCCGCCCCGATCGCCTTGGTGGTCGTCTCGTCGGCCGACCACAGCCGGATGGGCTCCACGGCTCAGAACAGCCCCAGCTGCTCGGTCGGCCGGTCCTGTTCGACCGGCGCCTGGGCGGCCAGCAGCTCGGCCAGGACCCGGAAGTCGCCCTCCATCGCCTCCAGCGGGCTGGGCCCGGCCGTGCGCCGGCCCTGGGCGTGCAGGGCCGCCGCCGGGTGGTAGGTCGGCAGCAGCACCCGCCCCTGGAACGGGTAGGTCTGGCCCCGCAGCCGGGTGATCCCGGTGGTCGTCTCCAGCAGCGTCTTGGCCGCGAAGTTCCCCAGGGTGACCACCACCTTGGGGTCGACCAGCCGGATCTGGGCGTCCAGCCAGGGCCGGCAGGCGGCGATCTCGTCGGGCTGGGGGTCGCGGTTCTGGGGCGGCCGGCTCTTGACCACGTTGCAGATGTAGACGTCCTGGCGGCGCAGGCCGATGCCCTCCAGCAGGCGGTTGAGGAGCTGGCCGGAGGGGCCGACGAAGGGGATGCCCTGGCGGTCCTCGTGGAAGCCGGGGGCCTCGCCGACGAACATCAGGTCGGCGTGCGGGTCGCCCTGGCCGAACACCACCTGGGTGCGGCTCTGGTGGAGGCGGCAGCGGGTGCAGCCGGCGGCCTCGGCGGCGACCGCCTCCAGCTCGGTGGGCACCTCAGCAGTTCCCGCAGGCCCCGCCGCAGCAGCCAGCGCTGGGACCCATCACGGGCATGGCCGCGCCGTCGGAGCCCCGGACCGGGGCGGCGACCAGGCTGAGGCGCCGGCGGGCCTCGGTCCCGCAGTCGGGGCAGTGCTCGGCGTCGGCGCGACCGGCCGGCACCAGCGCTTCGAACTCGGTCCCGCAGTCCGCGCAGCGGTACTCGTAGAGCGGCACGCTACCCTCCTCCTGCTCCGCGCCGAAGATCGGAGGCGGCCGGGATGCCGGCGACCGAGCCGGCGGCCCGGACCCCGGCCCGGATGGCGGCGGCCAGCGCCTCCTCGGCCAGAAAGGCTACCAGGTCCATGGCCGCCGGCACCCTGGGCACGGCCAGGGCGAACACGGTGTCGCCGTCGTAGCTGGTGTGGACGGGGAAGATGGCCCTGGCCATGCCGTCGTGGGCCTGCACGGCGACCCGGTGGACCTCGCCCTTGGTCAGGGTGGCGTTGGTCGCGACGCCGTCGCCGATGGGCGGCGGCACCTCGCCGTCGCCGGCCGCCGGGGGGGTTTGGGGGGGCCGAGCCGGCCCCCCCAATGGGTCGGGGGCGGCCAGCCGCTCGCGCAGGGCGGTCCTGGCCCCGCCGGGGACCCGGGCCCCGGCGAGCACGGTCCCGTCCTCGTCGAGCACGTCGCCGCCGGCGTTGACCGCGACCAGGGCGCCGACCGTGACCGGTCCGGCCTCGACCACCGACCAGCCGAGGCCGCCCTTGGTCATGTGGTCGGGCCCGGCCGTCTTGCCGACGGTGGCCCCCATGCCGGCGCCGACGTTGCCCAGCGGGCCCTCGGCGGTGGCGGCGGCCAGGCAGGCGGCCTCGCCCTCGGCCGGTCCGGGCCGGGCCTCCCAGTCGCCGACCATCAGGTCGAACAGCACGGCCGCGGGGACGATCGGAATCGGCCGGCCGAAGCGCCCGTAGCCCAGCCCGCGCCGCTCGCACCAGTCGACCACCCCCTGGGCCGCGGCCAGCCCGAACGCGCTCCCCCCGGTCAGCAGCACCGCCGAGACGCTCTCGACATGGGCCTGGGGCTGGAGCAGGTCGGTCTCGCGGGTGCCCGGCCCGCCCCCGCGCACGCTGGCCGCGGCCACGTTCCCGGGCGGCGGCACCACCACCGTGCAGCCGGTCAGCCCGACCGGGTCGGTCCAGTGCCCGACGGCCAGGTCCTCGATCCCGAGCGCCACGGCGGCGGCCTCAGGACCCCGGGACCCGGCGGACGCTGGTGCGCCGGCGCTTCCGGGCGGCCGCCTTGGCCGGGACCTGGTTCTCGGCCAGCACCTCGTCGGCGAAGGCGGCGATCTCGGCGTTGAGCGCCTCGTGCTCCTCCAGGAAGGCGCAGTGGCCGGCGTCCTCCAGGATCAGCAGGCGCGACCCGGGGATCTTGTCGGCCATGTACCTGGCCGCGGCCGGCGGGGTCAGCCGGTCCTTGTCGCCGGTGGCGATCAGGGCGGGGACGCTGACCGCCTCCAGCGACTCCGACAGGTCGAAGTCGATCAGGCTCGGGAAGACCTTGGCCCAGACCTCGACGTCGGTGCCGGCCAGGGTCTGGTCGATGAACGCGACCTGGCTGGGCGAGGGGCTGGACCCGAAGCCGAACAGCCGCGTGCCCAGGTAGCCGAGGTCGCTGCCGCGGCGGCGGAGCTGGTTGGCCCGCACCGGGTCCTGGCCCATGAAGCGGAAGGCGCCGGTGATCAGGGTCCGCTGGGCCCACGCCGACCCCCAGGCGCTGACCGCGGCGGTCATGCCCCTGACGGTGTCGACGTAGGTCGAGCCGACCAGGACCAGCCCGGCCACCCGGCTGCCCAGCTCCTCGGGGAACTGCTCGGCGAGCTGGAGGCTGGCGATCCCGCCCATCGAGTGGGCGACCACCACCACCCGCTCCTCGCCGGTCCAGTCCAGCACCGCCTTGAGGTCGCCGGCCAGCGCCTGGAGCGAGTAGTCGTCCTTGCGGGGCCGCCCCGAGCGCCCGTGGCCGCGCTGGTCGTAGAACACGCACCGGTACCGCCCGGGCAGGTCGCGCCGCTGGTAGTGCCAGGCGTCCTGATTCAGCGAGAACCCGTGGGCGAACACCAGGCAGGGCCCCTCCCCCAGCTCCTCGACATGCAGCCTGGTCCCGTCGTGACTGGTCAGCTTGGCCGGCGTCCCCCGGATCCCCCCGAACGGCTCCCCCGCCTCCGGGTCCTCCCGCTTCCGGTCCCGCCCGACCAGCGCCCGCTCCAGGGTCACCCCGGCCCCGACCCCGAGCAGCAGCCCGCCGGCCAGCAGCCCGACCCCGCGCACGGTCAGCGGCGGGGTCTGCCGCTTGTCGGTGCCGCGGCCGGGCCTGGCCTGTGGACAGCCGAGCCCGCCCGGTCCCGCCGTGGGCTACGCTCCCCCTCCGGGGGGCCTGGCGCCCGGCCGGGTCGTTGCCGGCCGCCCGGCTTTTGGCGAGCTGCCGGCTTCCTTGGCATGACCGGGTTCCGGCCCCGCCCGGCCCGCTCCAGCGCGGCCCGCCCGGCCCTGGCGCCGCCTGCACGCTTCGTCGCCACTACCCGACCGCCTCCTGGACCTTGCTGCGCCGGCTGGTGCGGCCGGCGCGGTGGTGGACCCGGGGCAGGCGGGGCGACAGGCCGCAGGTGATCTCGTAGTCGATCGTGCCCAGGGCGGCCGACCACTCGCCGACGCCCGGCTCCCCCTTCGCCGGGTCGCCGAGGAGGGTGGCCACCTGGCCGACCTCGACGTCCGTTGTGCCCGCGTCCACCATCACCTGGTCCATGGTCACGGTACCGACCTGGGGCAGGTCGTGCCCGCCGACCCGCACCCGGATCCGGCCCGAGAGGCCACGGCGCAGGCCGTCGGCGTACCCGACCGGGAGGGTGGCGATGCGGGTCCGGGCGGGGGCCTGCCAGCGGTGGCCGTAGGAGACCCGCTCGCGCCGTCGGCGTACCCGACCGGGAGGGTGGCGATGCGGGTCCGGCGGGGCGCCCGCCAGCGGTGCCCGTAGGAGACCCGCTCCCCGGCCTCGACCGTGCGCACCGCCGACACCGCCGCCCGCAGGGCCAGGGCCGGCCGGAGCCGCTCTGTGACCTGGCCGGCCAGCTCCTCGCTGGGGGCCAGCCCGTAGACCTCGATGCCCGTCCTGACCAGGTCGAAGCGGGCGTCGGCGCGGACCGTGGCCCCGGCGCTGTTGGCCAGGTGGCGCCAGCGGGGCTCCAGCCCGGCCGCGGCCGCCGCGGCCAGGGCGTCCTGGAACCGGGCCAGCTGGGCGTCGGTGGTGGCCGTCTTGGCCGCCTCGTCGGCGACCGCGAAGTGGCTCCACAGGCCCTCGACCTCCAGCCCCGGCTCGTCCATGGCCGCGGCGGCCAGGGCCGGCAGCTCGGCCGGGTCGCAGCCCTGGCGGTGCATGCCGGTGTCGACCTTGAGGTGGGCGGCCAGCGGGCGCCCGGCCCGGCGCCCGGCCATGCCGAAGGCCCGCACGCCCTCCCTGGTGCAGAGGGTCACGGCGATCCCGTCGGCCGCGCAGGCGTCGGCCGCGGCCGGGTGCGGCTCGGACAGCACCAGCAGCGGGGCCGAGATCCCGGCCCGCCGCAGCTCCAGCGCCTCCTCGACCAGCGCCACCCCCAGCCAGGCCGCCCCCGCCCGGACCGCCGCCCGCGCCACCGGCACCGCCCCGTGCCCGTAGGCGTCCGCCTTGACCACCGCCAGCAGCCGCGCCGGGGCCACCTCGGCGGCCAGCGTCCGCACGTTCCCGGCGATCGCCTCCAGGTCGACCTCGACCCACGCCGGCCGCAACCCCGGCCACGG
>CALGFH010000388.1 GCA_937881255.1 uncultured Actinomycetes bacterium | reverse complement strand
CAGCGGTGGGGTGACCGAGGGGACTCGAACCCCCGACCTTCGGGACCACAACCCGACGCTCTAACCACCTGAGCTACGATCACCATGATGAGCGAGGGAAGGATACCGGGGCCGGCGGGGGTGTGGCCAGCGGGAAGCGGGTCGGCTGGGTGGGTGGATGGGGAACCTGATCGGGAGTGAGCGGCTGTGGCTCCGGCAGCTGGAGGCCTCCGAGGCGCGGGCGCTGCTGCAGGGGAAGGCCGACCCGGAGCGGCCCTGGATGGCCGGGTATCCGATGCAGGGGACGCTGATCGCGGTCGAGGCGTTCGTGCGGGCGATCGACAACGGGGCCGACCCGGGGGCGTACGGGGTCTACCAGGTGGTGCGGTCCGGGGACGACATGGTGGTGGGGGACATCGGCTTCCACGGGCCGCCGGACCAGCGGGGGTCGGTGACGGTCGGGTACGGGCTGGCCCCGGGAGCCCGGGGGCGGGGCTATGCGACCGAGGCGCTGCGGGCGGTGGTCGCCTGGGCGCTGGAGCAGCCGGAGGTGGCGGCGGTCGAGGCCGACACCACCCATGCCAACCTGCCGTCGCAGCGGGTGATGGAGCGGGCCGGGATGCGGCTGTACGACCGGAGCGACCAGCTGCGGTTCTACCGGGTTCCTTGAGCGGCGGACGCCGGGCGTGGTTCCATGCCCACCCGCCGCCAGATGAGAAGGGAGCTCGGGGATGCGCATCGTCCTGGTCGGCCCGCCCGGGGCCGGCAAGGGGACCCAGGCCGGCCGGATCGTCGACCGGTTCGGGGGCGTCCACATCGCCACCGGCGAGATCCTCCGCTCCAACGCCGAGCGGGGGACGGAGCTGGGCCGCACGGCCAGCCGGTACATGGACCGGGGCGACCTGGTGCCCGACGAGGTCATGATCGACATGGTGCTGGAGCGGATGGGGGAGGGCGACTGCGCCGGCGGCTTCGTGCTCGACGGGTTCCCGCGAACCGTCCCCCAGGCCGAGGCCCTCGAGCGGCGGCTGGAGGAGCTGGGGTGCCCGCTGGACGCGGTGGTCAGCTTCGAGATCGACGAGGACGAGCTGCGCGACCGGCTGGCCGGCCGGGCCGAGGAGCAGGACCGGGCCGAGGACGACGACGAGGGCGCCATCCGGCGGCGGCTGAAGCTGTTCGGGGACGAGACCAAGCCGCTGCTCGACTTCTACGACGACCGGGGGCTGCTGGTCAGGATCGAGGCCAAGGGCGACCTGGACGAGGTCACCGGGCGGATCGCCGCCGCCCTCGCCGAGCGCGGCGGCCGCGCGGGGGCGGCATGATCGCCCTGGTCACCGGGGCCTCCAGCGGGCTCGGGGCGGCGGCGGCGCGCCGGCTGGCCAGGGAGCCCGGCGCCCACCTGGTGCTGGTGGCCAGGCGCCGCGACCGCCTCGACGAGCTCGCCGGCGAGCTGGGCGGGGCCACCGTGATCGCCGCCGACCTGCTCGAGGAGGCGACCCCGGCGCTGGTCGCCCAGCGGGTCACCGACGAGCACGGGCGCCTCGACCTGCTGGTCAACAACGCCGGCGTCGGCGGGCGGGGGAGCTTCGCCGAGGGCGGCTGGGCCGAGGTCCGCCGGGTCATGGCGATCAACTTCGACGCCCAGGTGCGGCTGACCGAGGCCCTGCTGCCGCTGCTGCGCCGCTCGGCCCCGAGCGGGGTGGTCAACATCGGCAGCGTGGCCGGGCGGGTGTCGCGGCCCCGGGTCGGGTCGTACGCGGCCAGCAAGTTCGCCCTGGCCGGCTGGACCGAGGCCGTGGCGATGGAGGAGCGGCGCCACGGCGTCCACGTCGGCCTGGTCCAGCCCGGGTTCGTGGCCACCGAGGGCTTCCCCCAGCGGGAGCTGCGGGCCCGGCCCTGGACCCGCTGGATGCTGTCGACCGAGGACAAGGTGGCCGAGACGATCCTCGACGTCTGGCGCAACCGCCGGCCCGAGGCGTATGTGCCCAAGCCGTACGGGCTGGTCCCGGTGGCCCGGGTGCTGCTGCCCGGCCTGTACCGCCGGGCCGTGGGCGGCGGCGCCTTCACGGCCACGCCCAAGCCCTAGCCCTCGGCGTCCGCCCAGCCCAGCTCCAGCTGCCCGCCGGCGAACGCGGCCAGGCGCTCGGCCTCGGCCTCGGCGGCCCGCCTGGCCCAGGCGGGCAGGGGACCGGCGAACGGCTCGACGGTGACCTGCACGCGCTGGCCCTTGACCTCCTGGCGCCAGACGCCCTCCATGCGCCCCCCGACCAGCAGCACCGGCGACAGCCAGCCCTGGGGCCGGTAGACGCGGGGCTTGTAGGGCCCCGGCATGAGCCGCTCGGCGTGGCTGGTGGCGGTGACCACGTACTGGTCGAAGGCGGGCAGCAGCCGCACCGTCCGCGACCCGCCACCCGCGCCCCGGGCCCGCCCGCCGGCCTTGGCCAGGCCGGTCACGTCGGCGGCCAGGGCGTAGGCGGCCGCGCCCTCGACCTCGACCCGGGCCACCTCGTCGCCGAGACGCTCCAGCAGCTTGCGGCCCTGGGCCGGGCTGGGGATGCCCCACCAGCGGGCGAAGTCCTCACGGGTGACCGGGCCCGAGGCGGCCAGGAACCGGCGGGTGACCTGGTCCATGGCCTCCTCGGGGTCGTGGCTCGTCCAGCCGCCCAGCCAGGTGTCGGGACGGGTGAAGCGGACCTGCTGGCCCTGGCTGGGGGCGAAGCAGATGAGGCCGAGGGCGGCGGCCGGCTTGAGCAGCGCGCCCCAGCTCTCGCGGAGCTTGCCGCCCAGCTCCTTGGACCGGGTCAGCTGGCCGACCCGGTCGGCCAGCTCCTCACGGGTCAGCAGCTGGCCGTCGAGGGCCTGGGCCACGGCGTCGTTCAGCCGCTCCAGCTCGTCCAGGGTCACCCCGAAGCCGCGCTGCCAGGACCCCGTCTCCCACCAGCGCCTGGTCGAGCGGGCGGCCTGCCACATGGGGAACTCGGCCGCCGGGAGCAGGTGCAGGGTGCCGCGCATGGCCCAGGTCTTGACCAGGCTGCGCTCCTCCCAGAGGGCGCGGCGGACGGCGCCGGGCTCCAGGCCCTCGACCCGGGCCTCCAGGGTCAGCTCGGCCGAGGACATCACCTGGGCATGGAGCCCGGCGATGCCGGCGACGACCTCCAGCATGGCCTTGGCCGGGGCGCGCTCGTCCAGGTGGTGGCGGGCCGCCCGCCAGGCGGCCACCTGGTCCCAGCCGAGCTTGGCCGCGGGCGCGGCCGTGGCCGCCATCCTCAGGCCAGCAGGGGCCGGAGGGCGTCCTCGATCTGGGCGGCCGTGACCGGGCCCTCGTAGCGGGCCCGGATCACGCCGTCGCGGTCGACCACCAGCATCCACGGCTCGGTGGTGAAGCCGTACTCGGTGAGGGCGGGGACCGGCTTGGAGGTGTCGCGGCTCGGGTAGATCTCGACGTGCACGAAGCTCGCCCTGTCGCCGAGCTTGTCGGCCACCACCATCTGCTCGTCGACCACCGGGCCGCAGATCCGGCTGGTGCAGAGCAGCGGCGTGCCGAAGTTGACCACCGTCGGGCGGCCTTCCTTCAGGGCGTCGTCCAGCGACACCTCGTGCAGCGGGCAGGCGGGCTCGCGGGTGCAGATCTTCTTGCGCCCGGCGGCGGTGGTCGCCACCGGGGTGGACAGCGCCTTGGCCTTGCTGCCGACGGCGGCCGGGACCTCGGCGGCCACCGGCACCCCGCCCGAGCCGACGGCCCGGCCCCCGTCGACCTCGGTCGTGGCCGCCACCATCCAGTTGCCGGCCTCGGGGAACTCGACCTCGGCCCCGTAGAAGCCCCGGAGCGGGCTGCGGGGCGAGGTGTCCTTGGTCTCCTCGTAGGCCTCGAGCTCGAACCAGCGGGTCGGGAACGGCCCGGCCGCCCGGCCGGTGTCGTTCAGGGCCACCCAGACCTCGGGGGCGCCCCCGGTGACGAGCCGGTTGTCGGGGGTGGCCAGCCCGAAGGTGTACAGGCCGGTCCCGACCGGGAGCTGGCTCTGGGCGCCGAGCAGCGACAGCTGGGTGGCGTCGGCCTTGAGGGCCTGCAGCGAGCCGGCCGGGGCCGCCCCGCCCGGCTCGTCGTCGCCGCCGCAGGCGGCCAGCAGGGCGGCCAGCCCGGCGGCGCTCGGCCGGGGCCGCCCCGCCCGGCTCGTCACCGCCGCCGCAGGCGGCCAGCAGGGCGGCCAGCCCGGCGGCGCTCCCGCCGGCGCCGGCGAGACGCAGGAAGTCGCGTCGGGAAGGCAACGGCTAGACGCGCTCGACGGTGGTGCCCGAGGCCGACCCGCCGGTGCCCTGGCCGCCGCCCGACCCGAACAGCCCGTTCAGCTCCTCCTGGAGCCGCTGCAGGCTGGGCTCGTCCGCGATCCGCTTGGCCGACGCGGTGAGCTGCTGGTAGCGCTCGCGGCCGGCGCGGGTGCCGAGCACGTAACCGGCCGCCAGGCCGACGGCGATGCCGAGCTTGCCCTTCATCGATCGATCCCCTGCCCTTCGGGTGGTTGGAGGAGGTTTCCCTCTAGCCTACCCGGCGGCGCGACGGTAGCGGTTGACGGCCAGGGGCACGAACACCAGCAGGATGCCGGCGATCCAGGCCAGGGACTGGAGCAGGGGCTTGGTGATCGGCCCGCCCAGGGTGAGCGCCCGCAGCGCGTTGACGGTGACGGTGACCGGGTTGACCCGCGCGAACGCCTGCAGCCAGCCGGGCATGCTCTCCACCGGGACGAAGGCCGAGGAGGCGAAGACCAGCGGGAACACCCAGACGAACCCGGCCGCCTGGGCCGACTCGACGTCGCGCACCGACAGGCCGATGAAGGCCGAGATCCAGGAGAAGGCCAGCCCGAAGGCCAGGGCCAGGGCGACCGCGCCCAGCGCGGGCACGAACCCGGCGTGGAAGCGGAACCCGACCAGGGTGCCGACCACCAGCATCAGGCCGACCACGAACAGGTTGCGGACGGTGTCGGACAGGGTGCGGCCGGCGAGCACGGCCGAGCGGGCCATGGGCAGGGAGCGGAACCGGTCGATCATGCCCCGCGACATGTCCTCGGCCAGGGCGACGCCGGTCTGGGTGGAGCCGAAGATCACCGTCTGGACGAGGATCCCGGCCATCAGGAAGTCGATGTAGTGCTCCACCCCCGGCACCTGGATGGCGCCGCCGAACACATAGGTGAACAGCAGCACGAACATGACCGGCTGGATGGTCGAGAACAGCAGCAGGGTCGGGACACGGACGTAGCGGTAGAGGTTGCGGCGGGTCACGGCGGCGGCGTCGGTGAAGGTCCAGCGCAGCGGGCGCCGGGGGGCGGTGCGGGAGGCGACGGTGCTCATGCGCTGCTCCTCGCCGGCCGGCGGCCGCGGCCCCGGGGCTGGACCCCGGGGCCCTGGTCCTCGCCGGCCTCGGCCTCGGCGACGTGGCCGGTCAGGGCCAGGAACACGTCGTCGAGGGTCGGGCGGCGCAGGGCCAGGTCGGAGATCTCCAGCCCGGCCGCGTCCAGGCGCCGGACCACCTCGGCCAGCAGGGAGGCGCCCTTGACGACCGGCAGCGAGACCTCGCCCGCCTCGGCCACCACCTGGGGCGCGCCCGAGCCGAGGTCGGCGATGGCGTCGGCCGCCTCGCCCGTCCGGCCGCGGTCGGCGACCCGCAGGGCCAGCAGGTCGCCGCCGACCCGCGACTTGAGCTCGTCGGTGGTGCCCTCGGCGATCACCCGGCCGCCGTCGATCACGGCGACATGGTCGGCCAGCCGGTCGGCCTCCTCCATGTACTGGGTGGTCAGCAGCAGGGTGGTGCCGTCGCTGACCAGCTCGCGGATGACGTCCCAGAGCGAGAAGCGGCTGCGCGGGTCAAGGCCGGTGGTCGGCTCGTCCAGGAACAGCACCTGGGGCCGGCCGACCAGGCTGGCCCCGAGGTCGAGGCGGCGCCGCATCCCACCCGAGTAGGTCTTGACGGTGCGGTTGGCGGCGTCGGTGAGCTCGAACCGCTCCAGCATCTCGTCGGCCCGGCGCTGGGCCTCGTCCCGGCCCAGGTGGTAGAGGCGGCCGACCAGGTCGAGGTTCTCGCGGCCGGTGAGGTTCTCGTCGACGGCCGCGTACTGGCCGGCCAGGCCGATGACCGAGCGCAGGGCCTCGGCGTCGCGGACGACGTCGTAGCCGGCCACCCGGGCCGAGCCCCCGTCGGGCGTGAGCAGGGTGGTGAGGATCCGGACGATGGTGGTCTTGCCGGCTCCGTTGGGGCCGAGCAGGCCGAGGACGGTCCCGGCGGGGGCGGCCAGGTCGACCCCGTCCACCGCCTTGATGGAGCCGAACGACCTGCGCAGGCCCTCGGTGAGGATCGCTTCGTCGCGCACTCACGCCTCCTCTGCTGTCGAGAGCGGCCCATGACAGCAGGGATGCACGAACTCTTCAACGACAAAGGTGCGCCGTGACCCGGGGCGTGGTCACCCGGGTCACGGGACTACCTGGCGCTCAGGCGCGGCTGGCCCCAGGCGGAGGCTCCGGCGCCGGCGCCGACCGCCACCACCTGGTGCTCGAGGGCGAACGCGACCGCCTCCAGCTTGGAGTGGACGCCCAGCTTGACCAGGACGTTCTGCACGTGGGTGCGGACGGTGTTGAGGGAGAGGAAGCACTCCTCGGCGATCCGCCGGTTGGACCAGCCGTTGGCCAGCAGGCCCAGGATCTCCCGCTCGCGGCCGGACAGGGTCCGGACCCGCAGGTCGACGCTGGGGTCGCGCACCGGCCGGGAGGCCGGCTCGGCCGCGGCCACGATGCTGCCCTTGCCGTCGACCAGGGTGCGGATGGCCCCGGCGACCTGCCGGCTGGAGGCGTCCTTGGCCAGGAAGCCGTCGGCCCCCGCCTCCAGCGCCTCGGCGATCGTCTCCCGGCGGGTGTCGGCCGAGAGCATCAGCACCTTGGTGCCGGGCGAGGACGCCCTGACCGCACGAAGGGTGGTGGCCAGGTCGGGACCTGGCATGTGGGCGTCGAGCAGCAGCACGGTCGGCTCGTGCCTGGCCGCCAGCTCGATCGCCTGGTGGCTGTCGTGGGCCACCCCGAGGACGGCCAGGTCATCCTGGGCGTCCAGCATCACTCCGAGGCCCTCGGCGAAGACCCGATGGTCGTCCGCCAGAACCAATCCGATCATGTTCGTCACGTTACGGCCTCCCCCGGCGCGCCTCAGTCGCTTCGGCCCGTTTTGCGACCGTCTTGTAAGGCGTCGCCGGAGCCGCAAACGGTACGGCCGACACCTTGCCCGTGACCGACCCGTGATCGGTACGTGATGGTCCGCGGCGGGGAACGTGCCTCCCGGTCTCCCGGGCTGCGTCGAGCGTACGACGGACGTCGCATGGTTCTCATCCGGAGAACTCAGTACCTGCCGTCACCGAACTCGCCGATGGCCCTGGGCAAGGTGCAACGTAGGTGAAGTTGCGCCGATTACCGTAATATCCGGCACTACAAGACCCGTACCAGCCCAGCCGGGTGGTGCGGCAAGCTGTTGGAACGACAAGGGACGTCGTCTTGGCTGGCCGCTCGCCGGTCTCCGGAGGAAATCGATGGCTCGCGTGTTCCTGGCCGACTGTCAGCCGCTGTTCAACGAGGCGCTGGAAGCTCTCATCACCCGTGACGGCACCAACGAGGTCGTCGGGCAGGCGTCGGCCGTGCCCCACATCGTGGCCTCGGTGCCCCAGCTCAAGCCCGACCTGTTCGTGATCGACGCCGGTCTGGCCCTGAGCAGCCGTCCGACCCTGGTCGAGACGATCCTCTCCGAGCTGCCCGACACCAAGGTCATCCTGCTCGCCCAGGACACCGACATCGACCTGCTGCTGCACGCCATCCGGGCCGGGGCGGTGGGGGTGGTCGGCAAGAAGTCCGGCACCCAGACGGTGCTGCGGGCCGTCCAGGCGGTGCTGGACGGGGAGGGCGTGGTGCCGCGGGCGATGCTGCCCCAGCTGTTCCGCCGGCTCCTGGACATGGGCGACCGGTCCACCGACGCCCCCCTGAACCGGCTGTCACCGCGGGAGCGGGAGGTGCTGGCCCTGCTCGGCCGCGGCTGGAGCAACGCCCAGATCGGCCGTGAGCTCTACATCAGCCCCCACACCGTCCGCACCCACGTGCAGAACATCCTCCAGAAGCTGGAGATGCACTCCAAGCTGGAGGCGGCCACCTTCGCCATGCAGCACGAGCTGGCCACCCGCCGCCCGTCGGCGACCGAGGTCGGCCGCCAGCGCGGCTAGCCGCCCGCGGCGGCCTGGATGGCGCGCCAGACGCGCTCGGGAGTCAGGGGCATGTCGATGTGGGTCACCCCCAGGTGGGCCAGGGCGTCCACGACCGCGTTCTGGACCGCCGGGGTGGACCCGACCGTCCCCGACTCGCCGATCCCCTTGACCCCCAACGGGTTCAGCGGGGTCGGGGTCTCCATCCGCATGGTCTCGAACGCCGGCAGGTCGGCCGCGCTCGGCATGGCGTAGCTGGCCAGGTTGCCGTGCAGGCAGTTGCCGTCCTCGTCGTAGCCGACCTCCTCGAACAGGGCCTGGGCGACCCCCTGGGCGATCCCGCCGTGCACCTGCCCCTCGGCCAGCACCCGGTTGTGGATCCTGCCGGCGTCGTCCACGGCCAGGTGGCGCAGCAGCCGGGCCAGGCCGGTCTCGGTGTCGACCTCGCACACGGCCAGGTGGGCCCCGAACGGGAAGGTGCTGCGCTCCGGCTTGAAGTCGACGGCCGCCTCCAGCCCGGCGTCCATGCCCGGCGGCCGGCGGTCCGGGTCGGCGGCCGCCGCGGCCAGCTCGGCCCAGGCCAGGGCGGTCGAGGGGGCGCCGGCGACCCCCAGGCCCTCGCCCGGGAACACGGCCACGTCCTCGGCCGGCGCCTCCAGCAGGTGGGCGGCCAGCGCCCTGGCCTTGGACAGCACCTTCCCGGCGGCCTCGGCCACGGCGCTGCCGCCGACCTGGAGCGAGCGCGACCCCATGGTCCCGTCGCCCCTTGGCACGGCGAAGGTGTCGGAGTGGACGACCGCGACCTGCTCGGTCCCGACCCCGAGGGTGGCCGCGACCAGCTGGGCGAAGGCCGTCTCGTGGCCCTGGCCGTGGGGGGAGACCCCGGTCCGGGC
Organism: uncultured Actinomycetes bacterium; assembly: GCA_937881255.1. Classification (GTDB taxonomy): domain Bacteria; phylum Actinomycetota; class CALGFH01; order CALGFH01; family CALGFH01; genus CALGFH01. The sequence continues at coordinate 2,619 of CALGFH010000388.1, read as the reverse complement.
CGTGACCCGGCCGTCCGGCTCGACTTCGACCTGGCCGTACTCGGACCCGAACCCGGTCACCTCGACGTAGACCGACAGGCCGATGCCGAGCTGGCGGACCTCGCCCCGCTGGCGGCGGGCGGCCTGGGTGGCCCGGAGGTCGTGGTAGCCGGCCGCCTCCAGGACCCGGTCGAGGGCCGCCTGGTAGTCGCCCGAGTCGTAGCGGGCCCTGGTGGCCGTGGTGTACGGGAAGGCCCTGGCCGGGATCAGGTTGCGCCGCCGCAGCTCGGCCGGGTCGATGCCCAGCCGGGCCGCCAGCAGGTCGACCGCCCGCTCGACCATGGCCGTGGCCTCGGGCCGGCCGGCCCCCCGGTAGGCGGCCACCGGGGTGGTGTTGGTGGCCGCGCACGCCCAGGCCACCTCGACCTTGGCGATCCGGTACACGCCCGAGGCCATGTAGCGGGTCGAGGACGGCATCGAGGGGGCGTCGGCCGGGTAGGCGCCGCCGTCGGCCAGCAGCCGCGCCCGCAGGCCGGTGATGCGGCCGTCGCGGGTCGCGGCCAGCTCGACCTCCTGGACCTGGGCCCGGCCGTGGGTCATGGCCAGCATCGTCTCCGAGCGGCTCTCGACGTAGCGGACCGGGCGGCCCAGCCGCCGGGCCAGCGCGGCCACCGCCACCTGCTCGGGGTAGGTGTGGATCCTGGCCCCGAAGGCCCCGCCGACCGCCGGGACGACCACCCGGACCTGGTCGGGCCCCAGGCCGAGGGTCTCGGCGACCGTGTCGCGGGTCCAGAACGGCGCCTGGCAGGGGGCGTACAGGGTGAGGCCGTCGCGGTCGGGCTCGGGCACGGCCACGGCGGCGTTGGGCTCGATCGGGGCCGCGGCCACCCGCTGGTTGACGAACCGGCCCCGGACCACCACCTCGGCCCCCTCCAGGGCCCGCGACGGCTCCGGCCAGGGGCGCTCCCTGGCCAGGTTGCCGGTCCCCTCGAACAGCTCCGGGGCGTCGTCGGCCAGGGCCGCCCGCGGGTCGACGACCACCTCGAGCGGCTCGTAGTCGACCTCGACGGCCTCGGCCGCGTCCATCGCCTGGACCCGGGTCCCGGCCACCACCACCGCCACCGCCTCGCCCAGGAAGCGGACGGTGCCGGTGGCCAGCACCGGGCGGGCCATGGCGGCCGGCCCGTCCCCGGGCGGCAGCGGCGGGAGGCCAAGGTCGGCGGCGGTGAACACCCCGGCCACCCCGGGCATGGCGGCGGCCGGGGCCGGGTCGATGGCCAGGATCCGGCCGTGGGCCAGCGGGGCCCGGACGAACACGGCGTGCAGCGCCCCCGGCGGGGCCAGGTCGTCGCAGTAGCGCGCCGCCCCGGTGACCAGGGGCCGGTCCTCGCGCCGGGGGACGATACCGTCGGTGGTTGGGCTGGCCATGGGCAGAGCCTACGGCACGGCGCGATCACGAAGCTCGGCGAGAACCGATGTCAACAACCTGCGTAGATAGCAGTAAGTTTTTGGAAGGATGTTTAAGCCGACTAGGTCATACGTACAGTATGTCCCGGTCGCCTTCGAGGGTGGGGCACGAATACAGGGGAGGGCAGTGGTGATCGTCGGTTCGTTTGGGCTGCAGCGCGGAAGGGCGCTGGTCGTTGCCGCGCTGGCGGTGCTGGTTCTGGCCACCGGACTGGGGGTCGTCCCCACGGGGACGGCGGCCCGGCCGGGGACGGCCGATCACGTCCGGGTCATCGTGCAGAAGACCGCGGCCGCCGACCCGGCCCCCGAGCTGGCCGTGCGGCGGCTCGGCGGCCAGGTCACCCGGGCCCTGCCGATCGTCGCCGGGTTCGCGGCCACCGTGCCCGCGGCCGCCGTCGACGAGCTGGCCAGGCTGGCCGGGATCCGGGCGGTCACCCCCGACGACAAGGTCCGGGTCCAGGGCGCGGCCAGCGCCGACGCCATCACGTCGGTCTACCCCAAGGTGGTCAGGGCCGACGCCGCCTGGAAGCGCGGGGTCACCGGCCGCGGGGTCACCGTGGCCGTGCTCGACACCGGGGTCGCCTCCGGCCTGCCCGACCTGGCCGGCCGGCTCGTCCAGGTGCGCAACGACCTCACCGGCCGCACCGAGCCGTGCAAGAACCTCTCGGGCGAGCTGGACTGCAACGACCGCTACGGGCACGGCACCTTCATCGCCGGGCTGGTCGCCGGCAACGGGGCCAGCTCGGGCGGCAAATGGAAGGGCGTCGCCCCCGAGGCCAGCATCCTGTCGGTCAAGGCCGCCGGGGCCGACGGCTCCGCCGACGTCAGCAACATCCTGGCCGCCATCCAGTGGGTGGTCTCCTTCAAGGACCGCTACAACATCCGGGTGCTCAACCTCAGCCTCGGCACCGACTCCACCCAGGACTGGAAGACCGACCCGCTCAACTACGCGGTCGAGCGGGCCTGGGCGGCCGGCATGACCGTGGTCGTGGCGGCCAGCAACAAGGGCCCCGGCGCCGGGACCATCACCAAGCCGGCCGACGACCCGTGGGTGGTCACCGTCGGGGCCACCGACGACCGCGGCACCGCCGGCCTCAGCGACGACCGGCTGCCCGACTTCTCGGGCCGCGGGCCGACCGCCCACGGGCTGGCCAAGCCGGACGTGGCCGCCCC
>CALGFH010000387.1 GCA_937881255.1 uncultured Actinomycetes bacterium | reverse complement strand
ATGGAGCGGCTGCGGCTCGCGGGGGCGCAGATCAACCCGGTCGTCGGGGACCTCGACGGCAACGTCGAGCGGGTGCTGGCCGCCTACGCCGAGGCGGCCGGTCTCGGCGCCCACCTGGTGGTGTTCCCCGAGCTCGCCCTGACCGGGTACCCGCCCGAGGACCTGGTCTTCAAGCCGTCGTTCCTGTCGGCCAGCCGGGCCGCCGCCGAGCGGGTGGCCGCCCAGGTCGGCGAGACCGCGGCCGTGGTCGGGTTCGTGGAGCCGACCCACGCCGGCCCGGCCAACGCCGCCGCCCTCTGCCACCGCGGCCAGGTGGTGGGCGTCTACCGCAAGGTGCTGCTGCCCAACTACGGGGTGTTCGACGAGGAGCGCTACTTCGTCCCCGGCACCGAGGTGCTGCTGGCCAGCTTCGGCCGGGTCGAGGTGGCCGTGACCATCTGCGAGGACCTGTGGTTCCCGTGGGGGCCGATGGCGGCCGCGGTGGCCGCCGGGGCCGAGGTGGTGGTCAGCCTCAACGCCTCCCCCTACCGGCTGGAGAAGGGCGAGCGGCTCCACCCCATGCTGGCCACCCGGGCGGCCGACCACGGCGCCCACCTGTTCTACGTCGCCCAGGTCGGCGGCCAGGACGAGCTGGTCTTCGACGGCCAGAGCGCCTACTTCGACCCCCAGGGACGCCTCCTGGCCAGGGCGGGCGCGTTCACCGAGGAGCTGCTGGTGGTCGACCTGGCCCTGGAGGAGGGGGCAACGGCCCGGCTGTCGGAGCGGCCCCGGCGGGCCCCGGCCACCGACCCGCGGCCGGCCCTCGGGGTCAGCCGGGTGCGGGTCAGCGACCGCCTGGCCGACCCCGGCCCGCCGGTGGAGCGCCGCCTGACCCGGGCGCTCGGGCCCGAGGAGGAGGTCTACCGGGCGCTGGTCTGCGCCACCCGCGACTACGTGGCCAAGAACGGCTTCGACCTCGTCCACATCGGCCTCTCCGGCGGCATCGACTCCAGCCTGGTCGCGGCCGTGGCCGCCGACGCCCTGGGCCGCGACCGGGTCGTCGGGGTGGCCATGCCGTCCAGCTTCTCCTCCGAGCACAGCCTCACCGACGCCCGGGCGCTGGCCGCCAACCTCGGCATCAAGCTGCTCACCCTGCCCATCGCCGAGCCGGTGGAGGCGTTCCTGGGCGTGCTCAAGGAGCCGTTCGCCGGCACCGAGCCCGGCCTGGCCGAGGAGAACCTCCAGGCCAGGGTGCGGGGCACGCTGCTCATGAGCCTGTCCAACAAGGCCGGCAGCCTGGTCCTGACCACCGGCAACAAGTCGGAGCTGGCGGTCGGCTACTGCACCCTGTACGGCGACATGGCCGGCGGGTTCGCGGTCATCCGCGACGTCCCCAAGACCCTGGTCTACGCCCTGTGCCGCTGGCGCAACGGGGCCGGGGTGGTCATCCCCCAGTCGGTGCTGGACAAGCCCCCCTCGGCCGAGCTGCGCCCCGGCCAGCTCGACACCGACTCCCTGCCCCCGTACGAGGTCCTCGACCCGATCCTCGAGGCCTACATCGAGGACGACGCCAGCCTCGACGAGCTGGTCACGGCCGGCTTCGACCGCGACACCGTGGCCGCCGTCGTCCGCCTGGTCGACGGCGCCGAGTACAAGCGCCGCCAGGCCCCGCCCGGCCCCAAGATCACCGGCCGCTCCTTCGGCAAGGACCGCCGCCTCCCGATCACCAACCGCTTCCGCGGGGCGACGCATCCGGCGCGCTGATCCGGCACACTAGGGGTGTCCAGGAGACCCGCGGGGCGGGCTCCGAGGAACGCTGAAGGAGGCCGCCATGCCGGTGACCCCTGCCGACCTCGCTGTGTGGAAGCAGCGGCGGGAACGGTTCGTGATGCTGACCGCCTACGACGCGCTGACCGCGCGCGTGCTCGACGAGGCGGGGATCCCCCTGCTGCTGGTGGGTGACTCGGTCGGCAACAACGTGCTCGGCTACGAGACCACCATCCCGGTGACCATGGAGGAGGCGCTGGTCTTCACCGCCGCGGTGACCCGCGGGGTCGGCAACGCCCTGGTGGTCGCCGACCTGCCCTTCGGGGCCTACCAGGCGTCGACAGGCCAGGCCGTGGCCAACGCGGCCCGGCTGGTCAAGGCGGGGGCCAACGCCGTCAAGCTGGAGGGCGGGCGCCGCTCGGCCAAGGCGGTGCGGCGGATGACCCAGGCCGGCATCCCGGTCATGGGGCATCTCGGCTACACCCCCCAGTCGGCCAACGCCTTCGGCCGCAAGGTGGTCAGGGGCCGCGGCCAGGAGGGGGACGAGCTGGTGGCCGACGCCCTCGCCCTCCAGGAGGCCGGCGCCTTCGCCATCGTGCTGGAGGCGATCCCGGCCGAGCTGGGGACGCGGGTCACCGAGGCGCTCGAGGTGGCCACCATCGGGATCGGGGCCGGGCCCGGCACCGACGCCCAGGTGATGGTCATCACCGACCTGCTCGGGCTCACCCCCGACCCGACCCCGCGGTTCGTCAAGCGCTACGCCGACCTGCGGGCCATCGTCACCGAGGCCGCCGGCCGCTTCGCCAAGGACGTGGCCGAGGGCCACTACCCGGGGCCGGAGCACCAGTACCACTGACCCGGCGGCGGGGTTTCTCGAAACCCGGGGATAGTTGCGGGAACAACTATGGTTCGGTTGCTGTTGTCGCGGGCAATGTGGCATCCGAGCCATCCGTCCCGTGAGAGGAGACCCAGCATGAGCGAAGCTGTCAGCGCCACCCCCGGCACCCGCGTCGTCGACGGCCGTGTGGTGCCCGAGGCCGGCACCTGGGAGATCGACCCGTCCCACCAGTCCTTCGAGTTCATCGCCAGGCACCTGATGGCCAAGGTGCGCGGCCGGTTCCCGGGCGCCAGCGGTGCCGCCACCGTCGCCGAACGGCCCGAGGACTCGACCCTCGAGATCGAGATCGACGCCAACTCGATCGACACCAAGGACGACACCCGCGACGCCCACATGCGCTCCAACGACTTCTTCGGCGTCGAGGACCACCCGACGATCAGCTTCCGCAGCACCGGGGTCCGGCCCGGCAAGGGCGAGAGCGAGTGGCAGGTCGACGGCGACCTCACCATCAAGGGCACCACCCGCCCGGTCACCGTCGACGTCGAGTTCCTCGGCGGGGCCATCGACCCCTGGGGCAACCAGCGGATCGGCTTCTCGGGCGTGATCCCCGAGGTCAACCGGGAGGACTGGGGCCTGACCTGGAACGCCCCCCTGGAGGCGGGCGGGTTCCTGCTCTCCAAGTCGGTCCGCCTGGAGATCGAGGCCGAGCTGATCAGGAAGTAGCCCGCGGGCGGTGCCAGAGGGTGAAGCGGCTGACGGGCAGGAAGCCGAGCGCCTCGGCGCTGGGGCGGCTCATGTCGCTGAACACCCCGACGGCGGGCAGGCCGGGGGCCTCCACCAGGCGGGCCCCGGCCATGGCCGCCCAGTAGCCGCGGCGCCTGGCCGACGGCAGGGTGACCCCGAGCGAGAAGGCGGCCACCCCGGCCTCCACGAACAGCGACCCGACGCAGACGGGCTCGTCCTGCTCGTAGCCGACCCACAGCCGCAGCCGCTCGTCGGCCAGGACCTCCTCGGCCAGCAGCGCCCCCGGGCGGTAGGGCTGGAGCTCGCGGTAGGGGAAGCCGTCGACGGCAACCCGCTCCCAGTCCCGCAGCGCGTCAGGCCCGCCGACCCGCTCGAGCCGCAGGCCGGGCGGGGCCGGCGGGACCGGCCCGTCCCCGGGCGGCCGCACCAGCAGGGGCGGGTGGCCCTCCAGCACCCAGCCGCGGGGGCGCAGGTCCGGGGTCGGCCAGGCGCTCCACAGGTAGACCTCGCCGGCGCCGGTGTCGAAGAACGCCTCGATCGCGTCCAGGGTCGGCCCGGGCCGGTCGAAGGGCAGCGGCCGCAGCAGCGTGGCCGCGTTGTGCATCGCCGCCGGCCGGCCGAGATCGGCGGCGGCGAGGTCGTCGCGGCGCAGCACCCGGCCCCCGGCCGCCACCGCCGGGACCTCGTGGAAGGCGGCCAGGTTGAACACGAACCGCCGCAGCAGGGTGTCGCCGACCGGGAGGCCGGGCTCCCACCCGTCGGTCAGGTGCTCGCTCACGCCGCCTCCTCCAGCAGCTCGCGGTAGGCGGCCAGGGCGGCCGGGATGCGCGGGCCGTACCAGGTGAGGGCGCGCCCGTCGACCAGCTCGACCCGGGCCCCGCCGAAGCGCCCGGCCAGCTCGCCGGCGTCGGCCGTGCCGAACTGGTACGGCTCGGAGGGGAGCAGCACCAGCTCGGGCGCGAGCCCGGCCACCGTCTCCAGCTCCAGCTTCGGGTAGCGGGTGGCCGGGTCGTCCAGCACCGGCTCGCCCCCGGCCAGGGCCAGCAGGTCGGCCGCGTACGCCCGGCGGCCCAGCCACATCCAGGGGTCGCGCCAGACCGCGCAGGCGTAGCGGACCCGGCGGGCCGGCCGGCGGCGGTAGGCGTCGGCCACGGCCGCGACCAGGTCGGCGTCCAGCGCCGCCGCCCCCGGCAGGTCACCGACGGCGGCGGCCAGGTCGCGGAGCTCGGCCACGGCCCCGGCCACGGTGGTCGGCATGGTGACGAACACGGCCAGCCCGCCCGCCTCCAGCCGCTGGACGTCCAGCTTGCGGTTCTCCTCGGCGTTGGCCACCACCAGGTCCGGCTCCAGCCCGCGGACGGCCGCCAGGTCGGGGTTCTTGGTGCCGCGGACCCTGGCCAGGCCGTCGAGGGCGCCGGCCGGCTCGACGCACCAGTCGGTGACCCCGACCAGGCGCTCCCCCACCCCGGCGACGACCAGCCACTCGGTCAGCGACGGCACCAGGCTGACCACCCGCCCGACCCGGTCGGGCAGGCTGACCGCTGTGCCGCGGGCGTCGACGATGTGGCGCACGGCTCAGCCGCTGCGGAGGGTGCGGAAGTCGCCCTCCTCGTAGCGGGCGAGGACGAAGATCAGGTCGGCCAGGCGGTTGAGGTAGCGGACGACCTGGTTCTCGCCGCCGCCGTCGGCCAGCATGCCGGCCCGGTCCATGGCCACCGTCTGGCGCTCGGCCCGGCGGATCACCGTGCGGGCGTAGTCCAGGAAGGCGGAGCCGCGCGACTCGCCGGGGACGATGAACTCCTCGGGCATGTGGGTCCGGCCCACGTACCCGTCGATCGCCACCTCCAGCCCGTCGACCATCTCGGCGGTCACCTTGGTGTGGCCGGGGGTGAGCTTGTGGCGGTTCTCGGCGGCGGTGGCCAGCTCGGCCCCGGCCACGAACAGCTCCCGCTGGAGGCGCAGGACCAGGTCGGCCAGGATGCTGTCGGCGATGAACACCCTGGCCATGCCGAGGGCGGCCACCGCCTCGTCGGTGGTGCCGTAGGCCTCGGTGCGCTGGTCGCTCTTGTCGACCCGGCCGCCGTAGAGCAGCCCGGTGGTGCCGTCGTCGCCCCTGCGGGTGTAGATCCTCACGGGCCCTCCTCCCGGTCGTCGGCCGGCCGCAGCTCCGCGTTCAGGCGCCGGCGCTTGTCGTCGCCGAGCCTGGAGATGCGCAGGCCGGCATGGATCTTGTGGCGGCGGTTGATGCCGACGATCACCGCCGTGAAGCCCTCCAGCTGGCGGGCCAGCCGCAGCGGGCCGGCGTCGACCCCCCGGCACCCGGGGATCTGGTCGGCCAGCTCCAGCACCAGCCCCTTGGCCGCCGGGTCGTCGGAGACGACCAGCACGTCGGTCTCGACCTGCCGTTCCGGGTCGGCCAGGAGCTTGGGGGCCGCATGGTGGAAGGCCGCGACCACCCTGGCCCGTGGCAGCAGGGCGGCCGCCTGCTCGGCGGCGCTGCCCTCGGGCACCTCCAGCAGGTACGGCCCGCGGTCGTCCCAGCCGAGCGGGTTGATGACGTCGACCACCACCTTGTCGCCGATCGGCCCGGCCAGGCCGGGCAGCACCTCGGCCTGCCCGGCGTAGGGGAAGACCAGGAAGACGACCTCGGCCCCCTGGGCGGCGTCCGGGTTGGCGACCCCCTCGATCGGCAGATCGCGCCCGCCGAGCAGGTCGGCCACGATCCCGGCGGCCCGCTCCGCGTCCCGGGAGCCGAGCAGCACCCGGTGCCCGGCCAGGGCCAGCCGCAACGCCAGCCCCCGCCCCTGCGGCCCGGTCCCGCCGAGCAGGCCGATCGTGCGCTGGTCAGCCAAGGACAACCTCCAGGTCGGGAACTGGCGCCGGGCCGAGGCTACCGCACCTCAGGCGCCGGGGATGAGGGCGGCGGTGGCGGTGGCGCCGGGAGGGACCCGGGCCCCGGGGCCGAGGAAGGAGCCGGCCACCCGCGCGCCCGCCCCGACCTCGGCCCCGGGGCCGATCACCGAGCGGGTGGCCACCGCCCCGGGGCCGACCCGGCCGCCGGCGTCCAGCACCAGCGGCCCGGCGAGCACGGCCGACGGGTCGGCCCCGGCCCCCTCGGCCAGGAGCACCGGCCCGTTCCCGGCGCCCCGGGTCAGCCGGCCCGGGGGGAGGGCGTACGGCCAGCGGCCGCCGAGCAGCCCGGCCGACACCGCCAGCAGCCGCTCCAGGGTCCCGGCGTCGGCGGTCGGGCCCTGGAAGGGCAGCCCGGCCAGCCGGCCCCGCTCCAGCAGCGGCCCCAGCACCCGCCCGACCAGGCTGGCCGGCCCGGGCTCGAGGCCGCACAGCAGCCCCGCCCGGACCACATACGCCCCGGCCGAGTCCCAGGGCCCGGCCGGGTCGCGGACCACCCGCGTCCCGTCCAGGCGGAGGGGGAAGGAGGTGCCGGGGATCAGGCCGGCGGCCATGGGGGCGCCGGACCGGTCGAGGAAGCCGGCCAGGGCGGCCAGGTCGGCCGGGGTGACGACGTGGTCGGCGGCGGTGACCAGGACCGGGTCGTCGCCGCCGCCCAGGCGGCCGAGGCGGGCCGCGTTGACCAGGCCGCCGCCGGTGCCGAGGAGGGTCGGCTCGGCGAGCACCTCGACGCCGGGCCGGCCGGCCAGGTGGGCGGTCAGCTGCTCGGCGCCGTGGTGGGCGTTGACCACGACCCGGGTCGCGCCGGCGGCCTGGAGGGCCTCGACGGCCAGGTCGACCAGGGGGCGCCCGGCCGGGGCCAGCAGCGGCTTGGGGGTGACCCGGGTCAGGGGGAGCAGCCGGGTCCCGGCGCCGGCGGCCAGGCAGAAGCCGATCACCGGGGCGGGGCGTCCGGGGCGATCCCCGCCCAGCCCGGCCCGGGGCCGAGACGGCCCAGCAGCGCCTCGACCGCGGAGGCCGGGTCGTCCCCCAAGGGGAGGGCCGGGAGGTCGAGGCCGGCCAGGTCGGCCGGCGGGGTGAGGAGCAGGGCCCGCCAGGCCCAGGGCTGGTCGGCGGCGGCCCGCCGGGCCAGCGGGGCCAGCTCGTCCAGCCCGACCAGCACCGGCCGGCCGAGCCCGGCCCGGGTGCGGACCTGGTCGAGGTCGTCGACCAGGTCGGGGAACCCCGGCTCGCCGGGGGCCGCGCCCCAGCCGGGCCGCCCGCGCAGGTCGGGGACGACCACCCGGCCGAAGCGGGTCAGGAACCGGGGGCCCGGCGTGGCCGGGTCCGGCTGGAGGACCAGGAACGTCCAGGGGCCCTGGCCGGGGAGCTCGGCCACCGGGACCTTCATGCCGTCGGCCAGGAGGAGGAGCACGCCGGTCAGGCGGGGGTGGTGAGGAACCAGTCCTCGGGGACGTGGTAGCGGGGGCCCTCGTCGGTCTGCTCGATGACCACGTCGGGCGGCAGGGCGGCCACGCCGAGCAGGCCGAGGACCCCTTCGTGGGCGGCCGCGGACAGCCGGACGACCCCGGGAGGGCCGCCGGCCCCGTAGCCCTCGCCCTCGCGGAGGCCGGTGGCCTCGCGGAGCTGGCCGATGCGCTCGACCCCCACGACCTCGCGGAGCTCGGCCAGGTCGACCGGGGGCGCCTCCAGCCACTCGGGCCGGGCGCCGAAGGCATCCTGGAACCCCTCGCTGGCCAGGCGGAGGAGGACGGTGATGCGAACCGCGGGCGACACCGGCGGATTGCTCGGCAGGTCCATGCCCAGCAGCTTGCCACAACCAGCTGGAACCAAGCGCCGGGCCGGCGCGTGTTCTGTCACGAGGGCGACAGACAGCCGGCGTCCGGAGCGCGATGATCGACCGGGAGGTGCTGCTCCACCGATGATCCTTCGCCGCTTCGCGCTCGTCGTGGCCGTCGTCGCCGTGCTCGCCGGATGCGACTCCGGCGGCTCCGACGAGCCGCCGCCGCCGGGCGTCCCGGTCACCAACCAGACCCTGCCCCCGCCCACCCTGAGCCCGAACACCACCTTGGCCTCGGCCCTGCCCCGGCTGCTCCAGGTCGCCGACGGCTGGCACCAGTTCGAGGTCAGCCCCGAGCAGTACGACCTCATCGGCCGCCGGGTGCACCAGGTGATCGTCCGCGAGAAGCTGTGGGACCAGGGGGTCCGCTTCGGGGCCAACTTCGACCGCGAGAAGGACCTGCACTTCGTGATGATCAAGCCCGGCTTCTCGCAGCTCAGCGCCCGCCAGATCCTCGATCGGCTGCTCGCCCGGTAGCGGTCCGGTAGCCGCCGGCGGCGGTGCGCTCCAGGCGCAGCCCGGCGGCGGCCCTGGCGGGGTGCAGGCCGCTGCGGCGCAGCGAGCGGCACACCGAGTAGGTGACCAGGCCGACCACCACCGGGCCGAGGACGAACAACCACTGCAGCAGCCTGGTGACCGCCTCCAGCGGGAGGTAGAGCAGGACCGCCAGGATGTCGTTGCCGGCCGCCAGGAAGGCGACCAGGAACATGGTCAGCCCGGCGGCACCGACGGCGGTGCGCAGCGGCGCGTCCCGCGGCCGGTCGAGCAGGTCATGCGTGGCGCGGTCGCCGCCGAGGCGACGCTCGATCCAGGGCCACAGGGTCAGGATGCCGAAGGCGACCGCGGGGAGCAGCAGCGCGGGCCAGAGCATCTCCGAGATCGTGTAGCCGAACAGCTCGAAGCTCCACGGAGGGGCCAGCCGCACCAGCCCGTCGAGGAAGGCCAGGTACCAGTCGGGCTGCGCCGGGGAGGTGGCCCTGGCCGGGTGGTAGGGGCCGAGCTGCCAGACGGGGTTGATCTGTGCCACCCCACCGAGCAGGGTGAGCACGGCGGCGACCAGCAGCAGCAGGCCGAGCGACGCCAGGGTCCGCTCGGGCCGGCGCCGCCCAGGCTGGCGCCGGTGCCGCGCCACCGTCCCGAGGTGGACGGCCAGCAGGCCGACCAGCAGGGCCGGGAGCAGCATCGTGTGGAGCACGAACAGCCGCGGGATCGCCTCGGGGCTGGGGAACTCGCCGCCGAACAGCAGGTAGGCGACCTCGGGGCCGACCACCGGGATCGCCAGCACCGCGGACCAGACGATCTGCAGGCTGAACCCGGACAGCAGGTCGTCGGGCAGCGAGTGGCCGGCCAGGCCCTGGACCATGGCCAACAGCAGCACCGCGATGCCGACCACCCAGGTGCGCTCGCGCGGCCGGCGGAAGGCGCCGGTGAAGAAGATGCGGCACAGGTGCAGCACGATCGCCGCGACGAACACCAGCGAGGCCCAGTGGTGGGTCTGGCGCACCAGCAGCCCGGCGGGGACCTCGAAGGAGATCCGCATCACCGAGTTGAACGCGCCGGTCACCGGCTGGCCGTGCAGCGGCGCGTAGGGGCCCTGGTAGGTGATCTGGCCGCGGACGTCGGGGATGTAGAAGACGCTCAGGAACAGCCCCGTGACCACCAGCACGACCAGGCAGTAGAGGGCGATCTCGCCGAACAGGAACGCCCAGGGGTCGGGGTAGGCCCTGCGCAGCGCGGCGCGGGCGGAGCCGGCTGGTCGGTGGCGGGGTGGTGTCATGGTGCGATCACGTCCAGGCAAGCGTGGTCCGTCACCCCTATTGACAGGACGCGACCCGGAATTGTGACAACCGTTGCGGGGGAATCACGCCGGTCAGCGGTGTTGCGCAGGGGGAGTCGGCCTGTAAGCCGGCTTCTGTGTCCCCGGGGTTCCCGGGGTGGCGGCCATCCATCTGGGACCGGCGTTGCCGCCGGCCTCGTGCGGTCCACCAGGGGACTCGGCCGGGCCAGCCTCCGGGCCGCGTCGCCGCGGCCGTGCGTCCCCTATTCGACCTTGCTCCGGGTGGGGTTTACCGAGCCGGCCGGTCACCCGGCCGCTGGTGCGCTCTTACCGCACCGTTTCACCCTTGCCGCCCTGCTCGCGCGGGGCGGCGGTCTGTTCTCTGTGGCACTGTCCTGCGGGTCGCCCCGACTGGCGGTTGGCCAGCACCCTGCCCTGTGGAGGCCGGACTTTCCTCGACCCCGGCGAACCGGGGCCGCGGCCGCCCAGCCGGCTCCCCCTGCAC
>CALGFH010000386.1 GCA_937881255.1 uncultured Actinomycetes bacterium | reverse complement strand
GCATGCCTTCTTGGCCGACGATGACCCGCTTGATCTCGAACAACGCCGCCTCGAGGGCTGCCGAGGGGTTGGCGGGATCGGCCACGCTGAGGCGGCGCTGGTCGTTCTCGGTCATCTGAGCTCCTTGCACGAATGCGTCATCAGGTCGATCAGGGGAGCCGGGCGCCACGGCGGGCCCGGAGCGCGCCGGCGGCGGCCAGCAGGAGCAGGCCGGCGGCGGTGAACGCCACCGTCACCTCCCGCTCCTCCATGCGGAAGCCGATGCGCGATCCCAGGCTGTCGTACACCGCGGTCAGGTTCTCGCTGCTCGGCGCCTCGAAGAAGCGGCCGTTGCTGGTCTCGGCGATCCGGGCCAGGCTGTCCGGGTCGGGCGGGACCGGCTGGATGCGGGTGCCGCCGAAGGCGTTCGGCTGCCGCAGCACCCCGCCGGCCGTGCCCAGGGCGATCGTGTAGACGGGCACCTTGAGCTGGCGGGCCCGCTCGGCCTGGATGAACGGGTCGCCGCCGGCCGAGTTGGCCCCGTCCGAGAGCAGCAGCGTCACCGCCGGCGGCACGGCCGGCTGCTGGGCGTTTGGGTCGGGGGTGGTCGGGGCGGGCGTGGCCCCGGGGTCGACGGTGGTCGGTGGGCCGCCGCCGGTCGCCTCCTGGCGGGCCGCCTCGATCACGTCCAGGGCTCTGGCCAGGCCGTCGCCCATGGCCGTCCCACCGTTGGCGTTCAGGGTGTCCAGCGCGCTGCGCACCGCCTCCCGGTCGGTGGTCGGCGGCACCAGCGTCTCGGCCTCGCTGGAGAAGACGACCAGCCCCACCTGGAAGCGCTCCGGCAGGCGGTCGAGGAACCGGCTGGCCGCCCGCTCGGCCGCCTCCATCCGGGTCGGCTCGACGTCGTCGGCGTTCATCGACCCGGACACGTCGATCACCAGCATGACCGTGGCCTCGTCGCGGGGGACGGGGACCCTGGCCATCGGCCTGGCCGCGCCCAGCAGCAGGGCGGTCAGGGCCAGCACCAGCAGGGCAGCAGGAATCCACCGGCCTCGCCGCTCCCGCTCGACCACCCCGGCGAGCACGTCCAGGGCCGGGTAGCGGATCGCGTAGCGGATCCGCCGCCGCCTGGCCAGAACGAGGGCGAGGATGACGAGGGGGATCAACAGCAACGCCAGGAGCGCCAGGGGGGTGGCAAAGGTCATCGACAACTCCAGGCTCGCGGTGTTCCTCCCCTAGGCTGCCACGATCCTGGAAACCACGTAAGCCTGCCGTCAAAGACCAGCCGGCGCGGTACCCTTGAGCGGTGACCGTCCGGTGGGGCGGGGCGAGCGGGGGATTTGCCCTTCAGCCGGGGAGCCGCAGGCTTCTTCGGGTTCGGACTCCCGACTCCTGGCCTCGCCCCACCGGACGCCTTCCTCACCACAAAGGCGGTGCGCCGGGCGCCGTCCCGTGGCACGCTTCGGCCATGGACCCGCGTGTCGCCGCCAACCGCGCCCTCTGGGACGAGTGGACGCCGATCCACGTCCGCTCGGCGTTCTACGACGTCGAGGGCTGGAAGTCGGGCAGCCGCGCCGACCTGTACCCACTCCTGGTCGACGAGGTCGGCGACGTCACCGGCAAGGACCTGCTCCACCTCCAGTGCCACTTCGGGCTGGACACGCTCGCCTGGGCCAGGCGCGGGGCCAGGGTGACCGGGATCGACATCTCGGAGCGCGGCATCGAGCAGGCCCGGCTCCTGGCCGCCGAGACCGGCCTGGAAGCGACCTTCGTGGTCGCGGACGTGGCCGAGCTCCCGGACCACCTCGAGGGCCAGTTCGACGTGGTGTTCACCTCCTTCGGGGCCATCAACTGGCTGCCCGACCTGCCCCGCTGGGCCGAGGTGGTGGCCCACTTCGTGCGTCCGGGCGGCTTCTTCTACATCGCCGAGGCCCACCCGTTCGCCTGGGCCTTCGACGACGACGACACGGCCACCGAGCTCCGCCTCCACTACCACTACTGGCCGTCCCCGGACCCGCTGGTGTTCCCCAACGAAGGGTCCTACGCCGACCCGGACGCCCCCGTGGAGGCGCCGTTCGAATACGCCTGGCAGCACAGCATGGGGGAGATCGTCAGCTCGCTGGCCGCGGCCGGGCTGCGCATCGAGTACCTCCACGAGCATCCCTGGGTGCCATGGAAGATGTTCCCGTTCATGGTCGAGACCGAGCCAGGGTCCGGGGTCTGGCGGCTGCCGGAGCCCGACGACGCCAGGCTGCCGCTGCTGTTCTCGCTCAAGGCGACGAAGCCCTGATGATGCCGGCGGGGTCGCTGCTCACCCAGCAGGTGCTGATCGTCAAGCAGAAGCTCAAGCTGATCGAGCTCCGCAACGAGTACGACGTGCTCGACCCGAGCGGCCGCCAGATCGGCGCGGTGGTGCAGGCCAGCCAGTCGCCGCTGGCCTTTCTGGCCCGGGTGTTCACCAGCTGGGACGTCACCCTGCCGATCACCCTGCACATCCTCGGGCCCGGGGCCGTGACCGAGCTGATCGTGCACAAGCCGTGGTTCACCTGGCGCTGCCGGGTGGTGCGGGCCGACGGCCAGCCGGTGGGTGAGATCACCAAGCAGGTCCGCCTGGGCAAGGCGCGCTTCACCCTGCTCGACCCCCGCGGGGCCCAGCTCGGCGAGGTCCGGGCCCACAACTGGCGGGCCAAGGACTTCAGCGTCTTCGACGGCGCCGGCCAGGCGATCGCCCGCGTGACCAAGCGCTGGGCCGGGCTGCGCGAGCTGTTCACCGACGCCGACACCTACGTGGTCGAGGTCAGCCCCTCCGCCGTCGACCCCCTGCGCAGCCTGGCCGTGGCCACCTGCCTGGTCATCGACGTGGTCATGAAGCAGAAGGACTACGCCGACTAGCCGAGAGCCGACGACGATGACCGGCAGTTCGACCACTGGCAGTCCCTGATCCATGTGGGGGGGCTCGCCTCCCCCCACGGCCCCCCAGGAGCGCCTGTGCCATGGTCAGCGTGGTCGCGTACTCAGGCCCTCGCGGACCGACCGGGCCGCCGCGACCATGTTGCGCAGGGAGGCCAGCACCTCCGGGTAGTCGCGGGTCTTGAGGCCGCAGTCGGGGTTGACCCAGAGCCGGGTCGGGCCGACCGCCTCCAGGGCCTCGGTGAGCAGCGTGGACATCTCGTCGGGGGGCGGCACCCGGGGCGAGTGGATGTCGTAGACGCCGAGGCCGATCTCGCGCCCGTAGCCGGCCTGGTCGAGGTCGCGGACCAGCTCCATGCGCGACCGGGCGGCCTCGATCGAGGTCACGTCGGCGTCCAGCCCGTCGATGGCCGGCAGGATCTCGCCGAACTCCGAGTAGCACATGTGGGTGTGGACCTGGGTCTCGTCGCGGACCCCGGCGGTGGCCAGCCGGAACGCCTCCACCGCCCAGGTCAGGTAGGCCTGGCGGCGGTCGCCGCGGAGCGGCAGGGCCTCGCGCAGGGCCGGCTCGTCGACCTGGATGACGCCGATCCCGGCCGCCTCCAGGTCGGCCAGCTCGTCGCGGATGGCCAGGGCGAGCTGGCGCGCGGTCGCCTCGAGCGGCTGGTCGTCGCGCACGAACGACCACTTCAGCATGGTCACGGGCCCGGTGAGCATGCCCTTGACCGGCCGCTCGGTCAGCGACTGGGCGTAGGTGAGCCACTCCACGGTCATGGCGGCCGGCCGGGACACGTCGCCGAAGATGATCGGCGGGCGCACGTAGCGGGTGCCGTAGGACTGGACCCAGCCGAGCTCGGTCACCGTCACCCCGGCGAGCTGCTCGCCGAAGTACTGGACCATGTCGTTGCGCTCCGGCTCCCCGTGGACGAGCACGTCCAGCTCCAGCTCGTCCTGGAGCCGGATGACGTCGGCGATCTCGGCGCGCATGCGCTCGGTGTAGCCGGCCTCGTCCAGCTCGCCCCGGCGGCGGGCCGCCCGCGCCTTGCGGACCTCGCCGGTCTGGGGGAACGAGCCGATGGTGGTCGTGGGCAGCGGCGGCAGGCCGAGCCGGGCCCGCTGGGCCTT
This sequence comes from uncultured Actinomycetes bacterium, assembly GCA_937881255.1. Lineage (GTDB taxonomy): Bacteria > Actinomycetota > CALGFH01 > CALGFH01 > CALGFH01 > CALGFH01. The sequence continues at coordinate 1,591 of CALGFH010000386.1, read as the reverse complement.
CTCGCGGACGTCGTACGGGCTGGCCCGGTGCAGGTCGGGCTCGCCGACCGCGTCCAGCCGCCGGCGCACGGCCGGGTCGCGGGCCCTGTCCGACCGGCGGCGGGCGGCCAGGGTCCGGCGGTTCACCTCCAGCTCCTCGGTGATGGCGCCGGTGCCTTCGGCCAGCCCGCGGGCCAGGGTGACCACCTCGGCGACCTTCTGGCGGGCGAAGGCCAGCCAGGGCCGGACCTCCGGGTCGAGGGACGGCTCGGCGTCCAGGTCGATCGGGACGTGCTGGAGCGAGCAGGAGGTGGACACGACCACGTCGCCGGCCAGGCCGAGCAGGGTGGCCAGGGTGGACAGCGACCGCTCCAGGTCGTTCGCCCAGATGTTGCGGCCGTCGACCACCCCGGCGACCAGGGTCCGGTCGCCGATGCCGCCGATCGAGGCCAGCAATTCGAGATTTCGGGCCCCGTCTCGGGTCAGGTCCAGGCCGATGCCGTCGACGGGGGCGGCGGCCAGGACCCCGAGGGCGTCGCCGAGGTGGTCGAAGTAGCTGGAGACGAGCAGCTTGGGCCGGGCGCTGGACCCACCGAGGCGGTCGTAGGCGTGCGCCAGGGCGTCGAGCTCGGCCGGCGAGCGGTCCTGAACGAAGGCCGGCTCGTCGAGCTGGACCCACTCGGCCCCGGCGGCCTGCAGCTCGTCCAGCAGCTCGGCGTACACCTCCAGCAGCGGGTCGAGCAGGCTGAGCCGGTCGAACCCGGCCGCGACGTCGTCGGCCGGCTTGCCGAGCAGCAGGAAGGTCACCGGGCCGAGCAGGACCGGGCGGGTGGCGATGCCGAGCTCGCGGGCCTCGGCCAGCTCGGCCAGGGGCTTGGGCATGGCCGCCAGGCCGAACTCGACCTCGGGGCCGAGCTCGGGGACCAGGTAGTGGTAGTTGGTGTCGAACCACTTGGTCATCTCCATGGCGGTGGCGTCGGCGCGCCCTCTGGCCATGGCGAAGTAGGTGCCCAGGTCGACGTCGCCCTGGCCCGGCCGCCCGTAGCGGCCGGGGACGGCGCCGACCAGGACGCAGGTGTCGAGCACCTGGTCGTAGAGCGAGAAGTGGTTGGAGGGGACCTGGCCGACCCCGGCGTCGCGCAGGAACGTCCAGGCCTGGCGGCGCAGCTCCCTGGCCGTCGCCTCCAGCTCCTCGGCCGGCACCCTGCCCGCCCAGTAGCCCTCGGTGGCGGTCTTCAGCTCCCTGCGGTCACCGATCCGCGGGAACCCGTGAACGGTCGAACTGACGGTCATAAGCCCTCCCTCGAGGCCTGGACGGGCCGCGCTCCCGCGCGGACGCTGGCAGGTCTTCGGGCTCGTGGGCGTGGCGCGGCGTGGCCGTGCCGGGTCCTACTGGCCGTCGCTTCCCGAACTGTCTGGCTCAGTGCTGGACCGAGGAGCGTGGGCGCCTCGGTGACGGCTGTCGTTCCCACTTACCGCTGCGGGGCAGCTCCGGAATCGCACCGGATTCCCTCTTTGGCGACGCCCGGCCGATGTTTCCCGTGAAACACGGACGGGCGAACCAGCGCCCGGCAAGGATCGTCCGGTCCCGCGGCGGCTGTCAACAACCCGC
>CALGFH010000385.1 GCA_937881255.1 uncultured Actinomycetes bacterium | reverse complement strand
AGATCGACCGCTACGCCACCGAGGCCGGCATCAACCTCTGGGCCGCCTCCAGCAACGCCTAGCCGGCCGCCTCGAGGGCGGCCGAGACCACGGCGGTGGCCTCCTCCAGGACCCGCTCCAGGTGCTCGTCGCCGAGGAAGCTCTCGGCGTAGACCTTGTAGACGTCCTCGGTGCCCGACGGGCGGGCCGCGAACCAGCCGTGCTCGGTGGCCACCTTGACCCCGCCGAGGGCGGCCCCGTTGGCCGGGGCCGCGGTCAGCACGTCGGTGATCGGCTCGCCGGCCAGCTCCGAGGCCCGCACGTCGCCGGCGGACAGCCGCTTGAGCACCGCCTTCTGCTCGGGGGTGGCCGGGGCGTCGACCCGGCGGTAGGCGGGGTCGCCGAAGCGGGCGGTGAGCTCGCGGTACTGGGCGCCCGGGTCGGCGCCGCGGCGGGCGGTCATCTCGGCGGCCAGCAGGCAGCAGACGATGCCGTCCTTGTCGGTGGTCCAGACGGTCCCGTCGCGGCGCAGGAACGAGGCCCCGGCGCTCTCCTCGCCGCCGAAGCCGAGCGAGCCGTCCAGCAGCCCGTCCACGAAGAACTTGAACCCGACCGGGACCTCGTCCAGCCGCCGGCCCAGCTCGGTGGTCACCCGGTCGATCATGGAGCTGGACACCATCGTCTTGCCCACCCCGACCCCGCTCCCCCACTCCCGCCCGCCGCCGAACAGGTAGGCGACCATCGCGGCCAGGTAGTGGTTGGGGTTGAGCAGCCCGGCGCCCCCGGTGACGATGCCGTGCCGGTCGGCGTCGGCGTCGTTGGCGAAGGCCACGTCGAAGCGGTCGCGCAGGTCGATCAGCCCGGCCATGGCGTAGCGCGAGGACGGGTCCATGCGGATCTTGCCGTCCCAGTCGACGGTCATGAACCGGAAGGTGGGGTCGACCGCCTGGTTGACCACCTCCAGCTCCAGCCGGTAGTGCTCGGAGATGGCCGACCAGTAGTCGACCGCGGCCCCGCCCAGGGGGTCGACGCCCAGGCGCAGCCCGGCCCCGCGGACCGCCTCCATGTCCACGATGGTGGCCAGGTCCTGCACGTAGGCGGCGACGTAGTCGTAGCCCTCCACGCCGGGGGCGCTGGCGGCCCGCTCGGCCGGGACCCGCCGGACGCCGTCCAGGCCGGCCCGCAGCAGCCGGTTGGCCTCGTCCTGGACCCAGCCGGTGATGTCGGTGTCGGCCGGGCCGCCGTTGGGCGGGTTGTACTTGAAGCCGCCGTCCTCGGGCGGGTTGTGGGACGGGGTGACCACGATGCCGTCGGCCAGGTGGTCGCGCCGGTCCCGGTTCCAGGTGAGGATGGCCAGCGACAGGGCCGGGGTCGGGGTCGGCCGGTCGCCGGAGTCGACCCGCACCTGGACCCCGTGGGCGGCCAGCACCTCCAGGGCGGTGCGCTGGGCCGGCTCGGACAGGGCGTGGGTGTCGCGGCCCATGAACAGCGGCCCGTCGATCCCCTTGGCCTCCCGGTAGCGGCAGATGGCCTCGGTGGTGGCCAGGATGTGGGCCTCGTTGAAGGACGCCTTGAGGGCCGACCCCCGGTGCCCCGAGGTCCCGAAGGCCACCTGCTGGGTGGCCTCGCCCGGATCCGGCCGCTCCTCGTAGTACGCCGTCACCAGCCGGTCAACGTCGACCAGCATCGACGCCTCGGCCGGCCGTCCGGCCCGTTCGCTCACCGTCATCCGCTCACCCCGCTCCAGAAGGCTCGTCGGAGGTACGGTACCCGGCCAGCGACGCCTTAAGAGGCGGCCCGGCGCTGGGTGGGGCGGGTGGTGTCGGGGAGGGCGGGGGCGTCGGGGGCGGACAGGATGCCGGTGAGCAGCTCGCACAGCCAGGTGGGGAGGTTGGTGCCCTCCTTGGGGAGGGGGACGAGCAGGGTGCGCTCGGCCTGCTTCCAGATGGCCCCCGGGTAGAGGCGGTCGAGGCGGACCTGCTTGGACTCGGGGAGGTCGTCGACCGGGGTCAGGCGGGCCCGGCCGCCGAAGCAGACGACCTCGGTGAGGCCGACGGCGGTCGCCTGGGCCCGGACCCCGGCCAGCTGGAGGAGATTGCGGACCGGGGGCGGGGGCGGGCCGTAGCGGTCGGCCAGCTCGGCTCCCAGGGCCTCGACCTCGGTGACCACCCGGGCCCCGCCGAGGCGGCGGTAGGCCTCGAGGCGCAGCCGCTCCCTGGGCACGTAGGCGGCGGGCAGGTGGGCGTCCACCGGGACCTCCAGCTTCAGCTCCTTGGGGGCCTCGATCGGGCGGCCGCGCAGCTCGGCCACGGCCTCGGCCAGCAGCTGCATGTACATGTCGTAGCCGACCAGGGCGACGTGGCCCGACTGGTCGGCCCCGAGCAGGTTGCCGGCCCCGCGGATCTCGAGGTCCTTCATGGCGATGGCCATGCCCGATCCCAGGTCCTGGTGGGTGGCCACGGTGGCCAGCCGCTGGTGGGAGGTCTCGGTGATCGACCGCTCGGGCGGGTAGAACAGGTAGGCGTAGGCCCGGTCGCGCGAGCGCCCGACCCGGCCCCGCAGCTGGTAGAGCTGGGCCAGGCCGAGGGTGTCGGCCCGGTCGACGATCAGGGTGTTGGCGGTGGGGATGTCGATGCCGGACTCGATGATGGTGGTGCTGACCAGGACGTCGTACTGCTTGTCCCAGAAGTCGAGCATCACCCGCTCCAGCTGGTCCTCGCTCATCTGGCCGTGGGCCACCGCCACCCTGGCCTCGGGGATGGCCTGGCGGACCTGGTAGGCGACCCGGTCGATCGAGTCGACCCGGTTGTGGACGAAGAAGGTCTGGCCCTCGCGGAGCATCTCCCGGCGGATGGCGTTGGCCACCGTGCCCTGGTCGTAGGCGCCGACGAAGGTCAGCACCGGGTGGCGCTCCTCGGGCGGGGTCTCCATCACCGACAGGTCGCGGATGCCGGAGATGGCCATCTCCATGGTCCGGGGGATCGGGGTCGCGGTCAGGGTGAGCACGTCGACCTCGGTCCGGAGCTGCTTGAGGTGCTCCTTGTGGCCGACCCCGAAGCGGTGCTCCTCGTCGACCACGACCAGGCCAAGGTCGGACCACTTGGCGTCGGTGGACAGCAGCCGGTGGGTGCCGATGACCACGTCCACGGTGCCGTCGGCCATGCCGGCGACCACGTCCTCCTGCTCCTGCCTGGACTGGAAGCGCGACAGCACGGCCACCTTGACCGGGAAGGGGGCGAAGCGCTCGGAGAAGACGGCCATGTGCTGCTGGGCCAGCAGGGTGGTGGGCACCAGGATCCCGACCTGCTTGCCGTCCATCACCGCCTTGAAGGCGGCCCGGAGCGCGACCTCGGTCTTGCCGTAGCCGACGTCGCCGCAGAGCAGCCGGTCCATCGGCACCGGCGCCTCCATGTCGGCCTTGATCTCCTCGATGGCGGTCAGCTGGTCGGGGGTCTCGGTGAACGGGAAGGCGTCCTCCAGCTCCCGCTGCCAGGGGGTGTCGGGGCCGAAGGCGTGGCCGGGGGAGGCCATCCGGGCCGAGTACAGCCGGACCAGCTCGGCCGCCATCTCCCGGACCTTCCTGCGGACCCTGGCCTTCTGGCGGTCCCACTCGCGGCTGCCCAGGCGCGACAGCTTGGGGTGCTCCCCGCCGACGTAGCGGCTGATCAGCTCGACCTGCTCGCTGGGCAGGTACAGCTTGTCGCCCTGGTCATAGGCCAGGACCAGGTAGTCGCGCTCGGCCCCGCCGACGCTGCGGTGCTCCATGCCGACGTAGCGGCCGATGCCGTGGACGGCGTGGACGACGATGTCGCCCGGCTGCAGCTCCTCCAGGGCCAGCTGGCCGCCGGCGTGCTTGGCCCGGCGGCGGCTGGAGGGCATGCGGGCCTGCTCGCGGGTCTGGCGCCGGGTCCCGTACAGGTCGCCCTCGGCGACCAGGGCCAGGCGCAGCGACGGCAGCCGGAACCCGGTGAGCAGCGGGGCCGTCCCGACCAGCACGCCGGGGCCCGGCTCGGCCGGGAGCTCGACGGCCGGGTCGGGGACGGTCAGGCCCTCCTCGCGCAGGACCTCGACCAGCCGCTGGGCCGGGCCGGCGCCCTCGGTGCAGAGCAGCACCGTGGCGCCGGCGGCGACCAGGTCGCGGGCGTCGGCGGCGACCCGGGTGACGTTGGCCCGGTAGGGCTCGATCGCGGAGGCGTCGATCCGGACGGCGGCGGCCTGCCCGGAGTCGAACGGCCCCAGCCGCGCCACGGCCCGGCCGGCCTCCTCGAGCACCCGCTCCAGGGGCAGGTAGGCGACGCCCTCGACCGGCGCGGTGGCGCCCTCGGCGGCGCTGCCCCAGGAGGCCTGGGCGGCCTCGTCGGCCTGGCTGCGGACCTCCTCGGCCCGGTCGAGGGTGCGCTTGGGGTCGACCAGGACCAGCACGGCGTCGCCGGGGAGGTAGGCCGGCAGCGGCTGGAGCCGGTCGAACAGCAGCGGCAGCAGCGACTCGACCCCCTCGACGTCCAGGCCCTCGGCCACCTGGGCGAGCAGGTCGCCGGCCACCGGGACCTCGGCGGCGAGCTGGCGGGCCCGGCCCCGCTCGGCCTCGCCCAGGCGCACCTCGCGGCACGGCCAGGCCTCGACCTCGGGCAGCTCGGTCAGGGAGCGCTGGCTGGAGACGGCGAAGGCGCGGATGCTCTCGACCTCGTCGCCCCAGAGCTCGACCCGGACCGGGTGGTCCTCGCCCGGCGGGAAGAAGTCGACCAGCCCGCCCCGGACGGCCACCTCGCCCCGGCGCTCGACCATGTCGGTGCGGGTGTAGCCGGCCGCGACCAGCCGCTCCAGCAGCTCCTCGAGCTCGACCCGGTCGCCGGCGGCCACCCGCACCGGGTCGACCACGTCCAGCCCGGGGGCGAGCGGCTGCATCATCGCCCGGGCCGGCACGGTCAGGAGCTTCAGCCCGTCCGCCTCCGGCTGGCTCAGGCGGTGGAGCAGGCGCAGGCGGGTGGCGACGGTCTCGGAGCGGGGCGAGAGCCGCTCGTGGGGCAGGGTCTCCCAGGCCGGGAAGGTGGCCGCCGAGTCGGGGCCGAGGAAGGCGGCGACGTCGGCGGCCAGGGTCTCGGCGTCGGCGGTGGTGGCGGTGGTGACGACCACCAGCCGGGCGCCGGCATGGGCGATCCCGGCCAGCAGGAAGGCCCTGGCCACGTCGGGGACGACCACCTCGGGCCGGGGGCTGTCGGCCCGTGGGTCGAGGGCGCCGAGCAGCTCGGCGAAGGCGGGGTCGTCGGTCCAGCGGTCGAGCAGGGGGGTGAGGCGCACGGGTGTCCTTTGCGGCGGTAGCACAGTCGGGTAGCCCCCGACGGCCGCAACCGGGGGGCTCCCGCTCTGTTCAACGTCCAGGCTACCGCAGCATTCCCACGGTCAGCCGGTCAGGCCGAGATGGCCTCGCAGGGCATCGAAGACCCCGACCCAGCCGCTCTGGTAGGCGGCGCGGGTCTCGTCGTCGATCGGGCCGACGGCGTGGTGGGACAGCCGCACCAGGGTGCCGCCGTCGCGCTCGGACAGCTCCATGCTGAACACGCCGGTGACCGGGGTGCGCATGCCCATCGGGCCGGTGCAGGTCAGCTGCTCGGGCCGGCGGATGCCGGTCACGGTGGCGTACAGCGCGCCGTCGCCGTCGCCCCAGTCCTCCCAGAAGCGGCCCCCGACCCGCGGCTCCAGGTGGACCGTTGCCCCCTCCCGGAAGGCGTGCGGCCACCACTCCCCCATCTGGCAGAGCGCCTCGAACACCTTCTCCCGCGGCGCGGCCACCACCACCTCCTGCTCGACCTCCAGGGTCGTGGTCATGCCAGCTCCTTCCTGCCGCTCGGCCGTCTCCTTGAGCCGGAGCAGCGACTCGGCCCAGCGGTCGGCGTGCGGGCGCATCCAGCGCTCGTAGGCCTCCCGCAGGGGCACCCCGTTGAGGTGGTTCCAGCGCTCCCGGCCCCGCCGCCGCACCACCACCAGCCCTGCCGTCTCCAGCACCCCCAGGTGCTTCATCACCGCGAACCGCGACACCTCGGGGAACGCCCCGCTGAGCTCCCCGGTGGTCCGGGCCCGGTCGGCCAGCAGGTCGAGGATCGCCCGCCTGGTCGGGTCGGCCAGCGCCTTCCAGACCACCGCGGTGTCGTCGGCTCTCATGTGACCATATGGTCACATGAGAGGGCGGGTGTCAACCTTCAGTCGGCCGGGGGGAGCTGGGGCACGACCACCCCGAGGTCGAGGTTGCCGCCGGTGATGACGGTGCCGACGCGGAGGCCGGCCAGGTCGCCGGCCTTGCCGGCGAGCAGGGCGGCGATGGTGGCGGCGCCGGCCGGCTCGGCCACCACCTTCAGGCGCTCCATCACGAAGCGGACCCCGGCCAGGAGCTCGGCCTCGGAGAGCAGCACCACCTCGTCGACCAGCTCGCGGAAGAGGGGGAAGGTGAGGGGGCCGGCGAAGGGGGCGCAGAGGCCGTCGGCGACCGAGCGGGCCACGATCGGGACCGGGTGGCCGGCGGCCAGGGCGGCGGTCAGGGCGGCCGCGCCCTCGGGCTCGACCGCGACCACCCGGCAGGCGGGGTTGGCGTCGCGCACGGCCAGGGCGGTGCCACAGGTCAGGCCGCCGCCGCCGACGCTCACCACCCAGACGTCGACCGGCCCGGCGTCCTCGATCAGCTCCAGGCCGACGGTGCCCTGGCCGGCGACGATCTCGGGGTCGTCGAAGGGGTGGATGAAGGTGAGGCCGCGCTCGTGCTGGAGCCGCTCGCACTCGGCGAAGGCCTCGGTGGTGGTGTCGCCGTGGAGGATCACCTCGGCGCCGTAGCTCCAGCAGGCGGCCACCTTGGCGGCCGGGCTGTAGGTCGGCATGACCACGGTCGCCTTGGCCCCGGCCTGGGCGGCCGCCCAGGCCACCGCGGCCCCGTGGTTGCCGGCGGTGACGCACACCAGGCCGCGCTCGCGGGCCTCGTCGGGCAGGGTGAGCAGGCGGTTGAGGGCCCCGCGGGCCTTGAACGAGCCGGTCTTCTGGACCGCCTCGTCCTTGACCAGGACCTGGGCGCCGGTGCGCCCGTCGAGAGTGGCCGAGGTGCGCACCGGGGTCCGGTGCACCTGGCCGGCGATCCGCGTCGCTGCGGACCGCACCGCTGCAGGGTTCACCTTCGCTCCTTCCTGCAACCGCTCGGGTGGCGGGAGCGGAGCACAGGATAGAAGAGTCCCCGCTCCCAGGAGGTACCCAGCCGATGGGCTCCGCAGCCCAGTACTTCGAGGTCGAGGCCCCGGTCGCCCAGGTCTACGCCTACTGGCGCGACTTCTCCAACTTCCCCTCCTTCATGCCCGACGTCGAGGAGGTCACCGTCACCGGCCCCTCGACCAGCCACTGGAAGGTCTCGGGACCGCTCGGCAAGTCGGTCGAGTGGGACGCCGAGATCGTCGAGGACATCCCCAACCAGCGCATCGCCTGGAAGAGCATCGGGGACAGCCAGGTCGACAACGC